>NZ_JAUBQQ010000023.1:0-70670 GCF_036701335.1 Microcoleus sp. Pol12B5
TCGACTCTCCCAGTCGCCAACCCGCAAAGGCCGACAATCCGGGTAGACTTAGAACGCTTAACTGAATTGGTGAATCTAGTCGGGGAATTAGTCATCAACCGTACAAATTTAGAACTTCAAGAATCCGAACTGCGCGGCGAAGTCAAGCGCATCCGCCGCAATATCGTAGATTTAAACCAATTCGGCGGTCAGTTGCGAGAAGAATACGACAGACTGAGCTTTGCAGAGTGGAGAGGGGGAAACGGGAGCTCTGGATTGGTAAAACTTGCAGCAGCAGAACCAGAATTGCCCATGATTGCTAACGGCAAATCCTCTCCGGTTCATGCTCACTTCGATATCTTAGAGATGGATCGTTATACAGAGTTCCACTCGACAGCCGCCGAAGTCATCGAAACTGCCCAAGCAATTTCTCACTCCGCCACCAAATTAGACACCTTAGCCATGAAATTCGAGCGCAGTACCGACCAACTGCGCCGCATTACCGAACAACTACGCAGTCGCGTCATGCAGTTGCGAGTCGTGAGTTTCAGTCGCGCCGTCGATCACTTGCCCAGAGCTCTGCGGGAGATGTGCCTCACATACGATAAAGATGTCAACCTGCTGCTAGTGGGAAGAGATACCAAAATTGACGAAAGTTTGCTCGACGCTTTGCGCGACCCCTTAATACACTTAGTGAGGAACGCTTTCGACCACGGCATCGAAATGCCCGAAGTTCGGAAAGCAAGCGGCAAGCCGGCCAGCGGTCAAATTGAAATAGAAGCCCGCCACCAAGGCGGCCAAACTATTATTACTGTCGCCGATGACGGCAAAGGCATTGACCCGGAAATGATTCGCCGTAACGTTGTAACAAAGGGTTTGGCTACGGAGGAACAAGCTCAAGAATTTTCCATTGCCGAACTCTACGATTTTCTGTTTTGGCCGGGTTTCAGCACTACGGAAGGGGTCAGCGACCTTTCGGGGCGGGGAGTCGGGCTCGACGTGGTGCGAACAAATTTGCGGACTGTGCGGGGGACTGTGAAGGTAGACTCTCGCCTGGGAAAAGGTACGAGTTTTATTATCAAACTGCCACTGCTGCTGTCGATTACTGATGCTTTGATGGTCAAGACCGATCACAATAAAATAGCAGTGCCACTGGATGCAGTCGAAGAAATTCTGCACATTAAAGCCTCGGAAGTTCACATTGCCGGCAATCAGCCGATGCTGTGGTGGCGGGAGGAATTTATTCGTTTGGTGAGGATGCAAGATTTGCTCGAATACAGCGTCGTCGCGCCGGATGCCCCCTCTCCTGACCCTTTAAGCCTAGACGAAATTCCCGTCTTGGTTTTGGCTTCTACCGAAGGAATGCTGGCGGTGGCCGTGGAACGGCTGATCGGTCAGCAGGAAATTGTGGTTAAACCTTTGCCACCGCCTCTATCCAAGCCTCGCGGCGTTTTGGGGACTACGATTTTGGGGGACGGGCGCGTGGTGAACATTCTGGATGTGGATGATTTGGTGGGTCAACCTGTGGTAAATAGTTCGATCGCCGCTGTGTCAGGTAAAGTGAAGGAGATGCCGGCGAGTTCGAGTCAGTCACCACAGATTTTGGTAGTGGATGATTCCTATACAATTCGCCAGTTGCTGTCTATGACGCTGACTCGTGCTCGCTACCGGGTGGTACAGGCTAAAGACGGTGTGGATGCCCTGGAAAAGTTGCAAAATGGTCTTGATTGCAGTTTGGCGATCGTGGATATTGAAATGCCCCGGATGGATGGATTTGAATTGTTGCGATCGATCAGATCGACTGAGCGGTTTGCTAAGATTCCTGTAGCCATGCTGACATCCCGTAGCGGGGCAAAACATCGGCAAATGGCAATGGAATTAGGCGCAAATCAATATTTCACGAAACCTTACAGCGAAGCCCAACTTTTACAAGCTATCCCCAAATTAATCCACCAATCAATAATTTAATCCACAATCTCGAATTCCCATCAAATAATCCCTAATCTCAAACAAAACTTAGGCAAAAAATAATTCCACCCGCGAATTATAGTGCGAAGCTACGCAGCCGAATCACTACTAAAATCCAAAAATATTAAATCTGAAATCCAATAATCTTCAATCTAAAATCTAAAATTTTATAATCTTCAATCTAAAATCTAAAATCTAAAATCTAAAATCGAATGACTCACGCCAATTACAATCGCCGCTTTCGGAGCAAGAAACAAGCCACTGTTAGAATTGCCCCTAAAAAATTTGTTTCCTTTGAACTTGGAAATATTTACTATGCTGTTCCTATTGAACGAGTGGAGCGCATTGTTAAAAACTTTAATGCCTACGGCACTTTACCTAACGGTAATAGTTTACTGCGGCATCAAGAAGAACTGATCACCATAATTAATTTATCCAAAATATTTCCCAGCAGTCCGAGCATGGCTGACTGCAAATACCTGATTATTTGTACCTTAAATAAAAGCGATCGGTTGGGGATTCCCCTTCCTGATATGCCAAAAATTTTGGAAATTACCGAAGAAAGCTTCTGCGAAATTCCCGAATTGTACCGTCAACAGCAACTGCCTCCGGTAATAGAAAAGTTAATTCGCGCACCTGATGGTTCCGAAGTTTTTTATCTGAATTTTGATCTGTTTAGCGAAATGTAGGGGGTTCACTTTTCGAGGTATCATACCATATAAATGGTATTTTTGCAAACAAAAAGTTATAGATTTATGAAAAAACTCACAATCATATCGATCGCCCTAGTAATTTTTGCAGCAACTCTCGAACTGCCGAAGGTGGGGCTGCAACTAAGTGCGATCGGGCAAATAGAAACACCCCAACCAATCTCAACACCCCAACCAATCCCAACACCCCAATCAATCCCAACACCCCAACCAATCCCAACACCCCAACCACAAACACCCCAACAAATCCAAACACCCCAACAAATCCAAACACCCCCAATACAAACACCCCAACAAAAACCAGCCGACCCCAAAAACCTCGGCTATGTCTCCCCAGAATTTGCCGAAAATTTCTCCCAGCAACAAATCGACCAAATCAACGCCAACGTCGAAATGCTGCTGCTAACCCAAAGCTGCTCGCGCTGCGACCTCCGAGCCGTAAAATTAGTTAACATTAACTTAAAAAATCCCATCCTTACAGGAGCAGATTTATCAGATGCCAACCTCAGCGGTAGTCGCTTCGAGATATCAGATTTTGTCAACACCAATTTAGCTCGCACAAACTTAAGCGGAGCCGAATTAGTAGGAGCGAGAATCAGCAACGCTAACCTCAGAAAAGCTAACTTGACAAAGACAAATTTAGACGGTGCAGACCTGCGATTTTCCGACTTGAGAGATGCGAATCTTTCCGATGCCAACCTCCGCAATGCTAATATAGATGGCGCTAGTATCGATCGAGCAAGTATGGCCGGCACCACAATGCCAGACGGCAGGAAAAATCAATAATATAGTCTCGTTTCCTGGGCGATTGAAATCGCTTCTTGTCAAACAAAGTGGGGATGGTGCCCGAACGGAATGCCTTTTTCCCAGGCTCTGCCTGGGAATCAATATCTAGAGGCTCTGCCTCGTTTCCTGGTTTCCTCGTTTCCAGCTTCCCTCTTCCCTCTTCCTTCTTCCCTCTTCCTCCTGAATCAAACAGCCAAAAACCTCTGAATCACCTCATCACTTAACTCGCTAGTGCTTCCAGAAGCCACAATTCCGCCTTTTTGCATAGCATAATACCAGTCAGCTTGTCGCACAAAATGCAAATGTTGCTCCACCAACAAAACAGAAATTCCCCTAGTCGCAACCACACGGCGCACCGCGGCTTCAATATCTAAAATAATGGATGGTTGAATCCCTTCGGTAGGTTCATCCAAAACCAGCAACTGTGGCTCACCCATCAAAGCCCTAGCAATAGCTAACTGCTGCTGCTGTCCCCCGCTCAAATCACCTCCCAGGCGATCGAGCATAGTTTTTAAAACCGGAAATAAATCAAAAATTTCATCAGGAACTTCAGGATTTTTGATTTTGGTTGGTTTCGCTTCCAAACCTAACAATAAATTTTCTTTCACCGTCAAACGGGGAATAATTTCACGCCCTTGAGGCACATAACCAATGCCTAATCTAGCCCGCTGGTGAGTCAACTTAGAAACAATAGATTCTCCGCCAAAAGCAATAGTGCCACTGCGGGGTTGCAGCAAGCCCATAATTGTTTTTAGCATAGTAGTTTTGCCCACACCATTGCGGCCGATTAAGCAAACCATTTGGCCCGCCATGACGCTTAAATCGACATCGCGCAAAATGTGACTTTCGCCGTAATAAACATTCAAATTAGAGACTTGCAGCATAGTGTTTAATTGGTGATGGGGCATGAGAATTGGTAGCAACTACCAAATAACTTCTTCCTTCTTCCTTCTTCCTTCTTCCTTCTTCTTACTCTTCCGGTTTGCCCAAATATACCTCAATTACCCGATCGTCATTTTGCACCTCATCCATAGTCCCCTCACACAAAACCGCACCCTGATGCAACACCGTCACCTGCCGCGCAATTTGCCGCACAAACTCCATATCGTGTTCAATTACCAACACCGAATGACTTTCGGCGAGCGAAATTAGCAACTCTGCAGTTAACATCGTTTCCTCATCCGTCAAACCGGCCACAGGTTCATCTACCAACAACAAATCAGGAGATTGAGCCACCAACATTCCAATTTCCAACCATTGCTTTTCCCCGTGAGAAAGCAAACCCGCCGAAATATCAGCTTTAGCAACTAAACCAATTGTTTCTAACAAACCCGCAACCGTGCGTTTTTCAGCAGCCGAAGCAGGCTTGAACAAAGTCGAAAAAACATTTTTATGGCGGCTGCAAGACAATTCCAAATTTTCGCGTGGCGTTAAATTCAAGTAAACTCGCGGCGTCTGAAACTTGCGACCAATTCCCAAGCGCGAAATCCTATCTTCCGACAACTTACGTAAATTTTGTCCCTTAAATAACACCCTGCCCTCTGTCGGCTGCACCTTCCCGGTAATTGAATCGAGAAAAGTCGTTTTCCCCGCACCATTGGGCCCAATAATCACTCGCAGTTCGCCCGCATCCATGCTGAAATTTAAACCGTTGATAGCTTTAAAACCATCAAAACTCACAGTCAAGTTTTCTATTTCTAATACTTTTCCATTCATAATTAACAATTCACTCACTAATAAACAACAACCCATACCTCTTGTAGGTTACGAAGGCAAATATCCTCCCTTATTAAGGAATTTTTTTTCCTTTGCTGACACCATACTTACTACTTTTTCTGGCAGTTTACTCTAAACTAAAACTGCTAGAACTGCTCGACATTGGAGGTGGAGCGGCTGCTAAAATGCGTTCAGCTAACTTCGAGAGTGGCAAACTTTGCACATATACTTTACCAGGCCCAGTCATCTTTGCCAAAAACAAGCCTTCACCTCCAAATAAAGCATTTTTAAACCCGCCAACAAATTGAATATCGTAGTCTACTGTGGAGGCAAAAGCTACTAAACAGCCGGTGTCTACTCGTAACACTTCGCCAACGCCCAAATTCTTCTCAACTATTGTTCCTCCTGCATGAACAAAAGCTAGCCCGTCACCCTGCAATTTTTGCAGAATAAAACCTTCTCCGCCAAAGAAACCGGCACCGAGCCGCTTGGTGAATGCTACCTCAATTTCAATGCCATTGGCCGCACAGAGAAATGAGTCTTTTTGACACAAAAATTTACCGCCAAGTTTGCCTAAATCTAGGGGAATTACTTTACCCGGATAGGGCGCGGCAAAAGCGACGCGGGCCTTACGATTTCCGGCGTTGACAAAGGTGGTAATGAAAAAACCCGCTCCTGTGAGCATTCGTTTGAAACCTTGAAATAAGCCGCCCCCTGTGGATGTTTGCATTTGGATGTCGCCTTCCATGTATGTCATGGTTCCAGCTTCAGCCCTGACGCCTTCTTTGGGGTCAAGTTCAATCTCGATGAGTTGCAAATCGTCGCCGTAGATTTTGTAGTCAATAATATCTGCCATATGTTGCCCCTCAAGTTAAAGAACGAAGCTACTTGCTACGAATATCTAAGTAGGTACATATATATTACGTTTCCTCAGACAGAGATAAACGCAGCGTTTGTCAAGTCTATTGCGATTGCTTTGTTTGTCTGTTGTAGGTGAAATGTATTTATGTCAGCCTACTTATAAATTACACGATATTTTGGCACTCAATGTTCAAGTTCTTCTTTTTCGAGCTGCACTTGCGGGTCTTGTTCCAGGCTGGGGTAAGTAGATACGTACTTCGGTTTTCTGAACAAGCTGCGGATTTGGCCGAAATTTTGATCTTGCAGCCATCCGACTATGCCATCGGGCAGGACTGTTACTACTATTAAAAATAGTGCGCCTTGGAAAAATAGCCACACTTCGGGGAATTGTTCGCTTAAGAAACTTTTGCCAAAGTTGACTAGCAGTGTTCCCAATATTGCTCCCGATAATGTGGCGCGACCTCCGACTGCGACCCAGATTACTATTTCAATTGAAAAGGCAATATCCATTGCTTTTGGCGAAATAATTCCGGTTTGTACGGTAAATAATGCGCCTGCAATCCCGGCTAAACCGGCGGAAATGGCAAAGACTAAAACTTTGTAGCCTGTGGGATTGTAACCTGAGAAACGCAGCCGCACTTCGTCGTCGCGAATTGCTACTAGCAAGCGGCCGAAACGCCCGCTGGTTAGCCATCGACACAGGGCGTAAGTTGCTGCTAGAAATAGTATGGTGAGAATATAGAAAATATATTGAGTATCTCGGTCATTAACTGTGGCTCCGAACAAGGTTTTAAAGTCGGTGAGTCCGTTGGTGCCGTTAATCAGTTTTTGCTGACCGTTAAAGAAGTTGAAAAATACAATGGTTGCTGCTTGGGTAAGAATTGAAAAGTAAACGCCTCGAATTCGATTGCGGAATACTAAATAACCTAAAAGTGCGCCCAAGATAGCGGGGATGAGAACTACTGCTAATGCTGAAAAAGGAAATGAATAAAATGGTTGCCAAAACCAGGGGAGTTCGGTAACGCCGTAGAGGTTCATAAATTCTGGCAATTGACTGCTGGCGGTTGAGGGAATTTGCAGTTTTAGGTGCATGGCGAAAGCGTAACCGCCGATCGCAAAAAACACCCCATGCCCTAGACTAAGTAAACCCGTGTATCCCCAAATTAAGTCTATGCCGAGGGCGGCAATTGCTAGTGCTAAAAATCGCCCTAATTGATTGAGCCGAACGTCTGGGAGTATTCCTGGGAGGAGTAAGATGAATGTGAGAGCGATCGCGCTGACAATTGCCGCTTCTTTTAGCCAGGCTTTTTGATGTTTTTTCTGCATTTTTCGCTACACTCGCAGTTGTAATTTTTAATTTTCTACCGTCCGCCCTTTTTGCGGGAAAATCCCTCCCGGCTTCACTTGCAGAAAAGCCATAATTAAGGCGAATACCATTACTTTTGCCATGCTGGTTGTGGCGAAAAATGTGAAGAAGTCGGCTAAAGGCTTGATAGGAGCGAACATTAATGCTAAGGTTCCCGAACCGATCAGGTAATTGGCAGTGCCGATCGCCATCGCAGCAACGACACTCCCCACAATCTTGCCTACACCGCCCACAACAACCACCATAAAGGTATCGACTATATAATTTTGTCCGGTATTTGACCCTACCGAACCAATCAAACTAATCGCACACCCAGCGACACCAGCCAACCCCGAACCCAAAGCAAAAGTCAGCGCGTCTACTTGTTCGGTAGGAATTCCCAAACACGCACTCATGCTGCGATTTTGTGTCACGGATCTAATCCGCAATCCCCACACAGACTTTTGCAAAAATAGGTAAATTCCCGCCAAACAAATTCCTGTCAGCACAATAATAAAAATTCTGGCGTAGGGCAACTGAAAATTGCCCAGCGGTATGCCACCCCGCAACCATTGCGGTGCAGTTACGTCCACATTTTGAGCGCCAAACCAAGGTTGAGTTACTGCCAGTTTGTAAGTTTGCCCTAAAAAAGCGCTCACCGCCCAGGAAATACCCAAAGATAAAGGCAAAATTAGGGCAATAATTTGGCTGCGAATGCGATCGAAATCTAGGCGAGATTTCAGCACCCGCAAACCGCCAAAAAACAGCAAACAAAACACCGAAATCCCTATTACCATCACCCAACTAACGCTGCGGACAAACTGCTGCAAAATTAAACTTACGCCCCAAGTTGCCAGCAGAGTTTCTAGCGGTCGCCCGTAAAGATAGCGAATCACTCCGCGTTCGAGAATTAATCCTACTAATGCAGCTACTAAAAAAGCTAGGGGAATTGCAAATAAAATATAGGTTTCAAAAGCAAATCCTCCGATTCCTTTGAAGACATTTTGCACTACGAAAGTCGTATAAGCCCCCAGCATCATCAACTCGCCATGAGCCATATTAATCACGCCCATCAGCCCGAAAATAATCGCTAATCCTAAGGCTGCAATTAGTAAAACAGCGCCGATGCTAATGCCGTTAAATAAACCATCTAATATCGCCAATTTTGTTCCTCCTGCATCAAGTCGGTTAAGTTTGTTCGCGGATAATTAGGGGCTGGTTTTACCCCATTAGTGCCAACTTAGAACTAAAACTCTCTGTATATCTCGCTTGTAGCCGAGTCTCGATCCCCCTAAATTCCCCTTAATAAGGGGAGTAGGGGTTGACTTTGAAGAGTCCAGTTCCCCCTGATTAAGGGAGTAGGGATTGACGAAAGAATGCTCTTACTCCCCCCTTATTAAGGGGGGCTGGGGGGGATCTCCGGGTTTAAAAACACGCCATTGGGGGGGATAAAAGATACGTTGCCAACCTGAACAAAATTGGCATTACCTACTTATCAAGCTTTGAATTTGCCACCTTTTGCGGGGTCTGACCAATCGCAAGCAAAGCCTTGTGTTTCAGCAACAAATTGATTCCAAGGCACCGGCTTGACTGCTTCGGGTGTAGCATAAGCGATATTAAATAAACCGTCATCTCTAACTTCGCCCAACCGCACAAATTTAGAAAGGTGATGGTTAACATCCATCGTTACTGTGCCCCCCGGCGCGTCAAAGGTTTGACCCAAAGCTGCTGCCCGCACTTTTTCTAAATCGTCGGCTGTCCCTGCTTTTTCGACAGCTTGCTTCCACAGGTAAACCATGATATAAGCTGCTTCCATCGGGTCATTGGTCACTCTATCTTTGCCGTATTTTGCCTTGAAAGCTTCCACAAATTTTGTATTGGCCGGAGATTCTACAGTCATGAAGTAATTCCAGGCGGCGTAATGGCCTTTAAGATATTCTACGCCGATCGCCTTTACTTCTTCTTCCGCAATACTGACCGACATTGACGGATATTTGTCTGGCCCCAAACCTGCACCCTGCAACTGTTTGAAAAATGCTACGTTGCTGTCGCCGTTGAGGGAATTGAAAATGACGCCGCCGTCTGGTAAAGCAGCCTTAATTTTACTAATAATTGGCGTGACTTCTGTCCCGCCCAAAGGAATGTAATCTTCCCCAACTAATTCGCCCCCTTTGGCTGCTAGCTGTGCCTTGATAATGGTATTTGCCGTGCGGGGGAAAACGTAGTCCGACCCGACTAAGAAGAATTTTTTGCCTTTATTTTCTAGCAGCCAGTCAACTGCTGGTTCGATTTGCTGGTTCGGCGCCGCCCCAGTATAAAAGATGTTCTTGGAACACTCTTGACCCTCGTATTGTACGGGATACCAAAGCATATGATTTTTTTCTTCAAATACTGGTAATACTGCTTTACGACTAGCAGAAGTCCAGCACCCGAAGACGGTGACAACTCTATCTTGGTCGATCAATTTTTTGGCTTTTTCGGCAAAAGTCGGCCAGTCTGAGTTGCCATCTTCTATGACTGCTTCGATTTGTTTTCCGAGGACACCACCAGCTTTATTAATTTCTTCGATCGCTAATTGTTCGGCATCAACAACGCTTTTTTCGCTGATTGACATCGTGCCGCTCAAGGAATGCAAAATTCCTACTTTGATTGTGTTTCCGCCCCCGGCTGCGGCTGGTGTAGTTCCTGTTGATGTGGGAGAAGCGGCGGGAGTTCCTGTTGGAGTGGGAGTTCTACAAGCTTTTAGAAATAAACTTGATGTGAGGGTAGCAGAACCGTATAAAAGAAATTTCCGTCGATCGAATCGCTTTGTCATTTTTTCTGGTTACTCTTGAATAGATGAGTCAGATGATTGAGAATAATAACACATAGCGACTTGATATTAAGACTGGCTGCTGAAGACTGTTGTATTTTTAGATACAAAAGTTATTATTTGTTGACAAAGAGAAACTTTTCTGGGGATTGATGGCTACTGCTGCAAAAACTGGGCTGATACCATTTTAGATTTAAGATTGACTAATGACATAAGCCTTTGGAGTTTACCTACCGTTGCATTCTTTTCTGAAACCGCGTTTAGACACCAAAATACGTCTTTTCAGCAATCAGTGTGAAATTAGAAACCGGGTTTCTTTACAGAAATTATCTTATTGATGGTAGGAGTTAGGCAGCAACGGGGTCATTTCACCAAATAGAAAGCGGGTTTCTCGCTCTCCACAGGTTATTGATGCTAAAACTTAGGCAGCAACCGGGTCGATCGCATAAAATAGGCAAGTGTCAAAGCAGGTGACGATCGCACTTCGCTTTGAACTCAAAGCGAAGTGAGATCGTCACCTGTAGAAATGCCCCTGATTTATGGAGAATAGCGGACTCGAACCGCTGGCCTCTGCGGTGCGATCGCAGCGCTCTACCAACTGAGCTAATTCCCCTGATTGAGTTTTAATTTAGCATTTTAGATGCCGGATTGCCGAATCTAAAAGGCTTACAGGTCTTGCTGGCTCTCACGTTCGCAGACCGTCACTTACACTAGCACGTAACTGCTAAAAAGGTCAAGTGTTTTCTGCTGCCGGCTCATTGGGGGCGATCGAGCAAAGTGTCGCCACTCTATCCAACTCTAAATCAGCAAAATAGTCCACCGTCCAATTAGCTTGGCGCTGGATCATGTGAAACGGGTAAGTGTGAGTCACACCCGCAACCTGAATCCCCGCTTTTTTCGCCGCTTCAATCCCCGCAAAAGTATCTTCTATCGCCAAACACTCGATCGGTTGCAGGTTAAAGTCGGAATATTTCTGGTTGAGAAGTTCCACAGCCAATAAATAGCAATCCGGTGCTGGTTTGCTCGCCGTCAAGTCATCCCCTGCGACAATCAACTCAAAGTTTGCCGCCAAACCGGCCCGATCTAACACCAATTCTATATCCGATCGCATTGCCCCGCTAACAACGGCCATTTTCAGTCCGGCAACCCGAATTTTATCAATAAATTCTGCCAAACCGGGATAAATCGGCAATTTCTCCAAAGTATCTATTTGAGCTTTGTAAGCTTCTGCCTTGCGCTGCAGCAGTCGATCGAGATATGTTTCTGTTAGATATCGTCCCCGGCGCTTGAGTAGTTCGGTAATGCAAGCGCGATCGCTCCTTCCCAAACAAATTTCTCGAAACTCCCCACGTTTGAGCTGGAGATTTTCATCGAGCATCAATTTATCGATGATTTTCTCGTGAATTGGCTCGTCATTAACAATCACGCCATTAAAATCAAATAAAACAGCTTTTAGAGTCATTAGTCATTAGTCATTAATCATCAGTCATTAGCAAGTTAGTAGGGGCGGGTTTTACCAACCATCTCAACCTAAAACTAACCATCTATGAAACCCACCCCCAAAGGGCGAAAAATACACCTCAACAATACATCAAGCAGGAGCTGGAATGCCCGGTAAATCGCCATCAAAATCAGGAGTTCGATCGCCCCAATTCCACCCCCTCGCCACCCCCACCTGCTCCAAATCTTCCCCCGGCAAAGGTTTCACGCCCTGCGTCACCTGATTAGTCCACCAGTGTTCGTGCGTTTGCACCGCCGCGAATCCTGCCGCCCCCACCCAAGCATCGAGGCTGCCAGCCGCGTAAGACTTAATATAAGGCTCCTCAAAGATATCAGTCAGCCACTCTGTATGCTGCAAAGTTTTTTGATTTCCGTCCAAAATTGCCACTTGTCCCCCAACCTTCAGCAGTCGGAAGCTTTCTCGCAAAATTGCCCGCGATACAGCAGGTGGCGTCTCGTGAAACAGCAAGGAAGCTGCGACTAAATCGAAGCTGGCATCGCCAAAAGCCACGCTTTCGGCATTTCCGTGCAACCACTGGATATTTAAGCCGGCTTTTTGCGCTTTCATGTCGGCAACTACCAGCATATAAGGCGACAAGTCCAGCCCGACAACTTCCGCTTCGGGAAAGGCTTGCTTGAGCATGAGCGTTGTCGAACCCGTGCCACATCCCAAATCGATAATTCGGCGCGGTTTCACCCGCACAGCGTCAATTAAGCCTTGTCTGACGACTGTTTCGTGGGGAGGCAAAACATATTGCGTGATTGGATCGTAGGAAACGGCGGCACTGGGGTTGAGGTAGCCGCGTTTAATGCCGTGAAAGTTTTGGCTGCTGTAATATTCGGGATAAACTAGGTTTGGTTGTCGGTAGCGATCGCCCGCTGTTTCCCAGTCGATACCTTTGTAGAGTCGTTTCAGTGCTTCTTCGTCGATCGCCAGTCGAATCAGGGGCGACAAAAAGCGCTCGAAAATTGTATCCTTGCCAACAGCCATAAAACACCTTTAACAAAAACTCTTCTAATTTTAGCCAAAGGCCGTAAATTTAGCATTAATTAAAATTGTTGAGCCTCTCTTCTCTTTTCCCTGTATCCGTTACCTCCGTTACAAAATCCCTGGGCTTCCTTTCCCACTTTTTTCTTAGAGAAGTTTCCCAAATCAATGCAACTATAGACAAGCTCTAAACTCTTATTTCATCAGTCCTTTCCCAATCTCAAATCTCAAATCTTAAATCTTAAATCTTAAATCGTCTTACTTCCCGTTACTAATAGGAATTTTGACCAAAAATTCCGTGCCACCGCCCGGAGGTTGAGAAATTGTGATGCTGCCGCCGTGTCCATCCACTACAATTTTGTAGCTAATTGCTAATCCCAAACCAGTGCCTTTGCCCACCTCTTTAGTCGTAAAAAATGGGTTAAAAATTTGATCTTTAACGCTGTCTGGAATGCCGGGGCCGTTGTCGACGATCGCCACTTTCAGAAATTTAGCCCCATGTTCGCGAACTACCCCCGTGGAAATAGTAATAATTTTATCCAGGCGATCGAGCTCGTTCAAGGCATCGATTGCATTACTCAGCAAGTTCATAAACACCTGATTGAGCTGAGAGGGATAGCACTCGACTGAAGGCACTTTCCCGTATTTCTTGACTATATAAATTCTATTTTTAATGCGGTTAGAGAGCAGCAGCAAGGTATTTTCTATACCTTCGTGAATGTCCGCTAGCTTTTTGTCAGATTCATCAAGGCGAGAAAAGTTTCGTAAAGAAAGAACTATGGTACGAATGCGTTCGGTTCCTATTTTCATAGAATTCAATATATGCGGCAAATCTTCCTCGATAAATTCTAACTCGATTTCTTCGCTAAAATCTGCGATTTCCTGTGGCACATCTGGGAATGCTTCTTTGTATAAACTCACCAATTCTAATAAATCTTTAGTATATTTGCTAGTGTGAGGCAAATTAGCCGAAATGAAGTTAACGGGGTTATTGATTTCGTGTGCTATTCCAGCCACCATTTGACCTAGGGATGACATTTTTTCGTTCTGCACTAAATGAGTTTGAGTTTTTTTCAGTTCATTTAAGGCACTATTAAGCAGTTTTACTTGGTCTTGGGTTTGACTGTAAAGGTGAGCTTGAGTAATTGCGATCGCCAATTGGTCTGCCACAGCTTTTAATAGTTGGATTTCCTCCCCGCTCCAAAGCCAATGAGTAGCGTGGCTACAAATTAAATAACCCTGCGGCTGGTTCTGAGTCTGAACAGGTACAGCTAAATAGCTATTAGCTTTAAGTTCCGGCGGTTGAGTTACACCCTTCGCCCAAGTGTCGCTCGAAAGAATAATTGGTTCGCCTTGACCACTCCGTACTAACACATTTTCGAGAAAGTAAGACTCAAACTTTATGGCTTGTATCGGAGAATCAGATGGACAACATTCCCACAGAACTTGTAACGTTTTTTCTTGCGGTTTGTACCATCCAAAAGCCGCCCGTTCTAGGTACAGCAAACTTACTATTTCTTCGACTGTACTTTGCACAATTTTGTCTAGTTCCAGGGAAGCGCGAATGCGTCCGGCAATCCGGTTGAGCATGGCTTCTCGCTCCGCTTGAGCGCGATTATTTTCGGAGGAGTAAATTAGCCAAATTGCTGCTAGCATTGCCGGGATGAGCAGTCCGGCGACTACGGATGTCAGCAAATTTAATGCTTGCAGTTGGGATTCAATATTTTCGCGGGGAATTACTAAAGCCATCGACCAGTTAACTTCCTTGAGTGGAGCATAGGCCACATACACCCATTTGTTATCTATTTTTACCAGTTCGATGTTCGTCTGGCGGTTGATCATTTGCCGCGCAATTGTGGAGAGTGCGGGGTCTTGTGACTGTAAAAAGCTTGGGGCCTCCCGGTCGATATTTCCGATTAAGTTATTGTTGGGATGAACAATTGGCACTCCTTGTGAATTGAGGGCAAAAGCATAACTATCGGAACCGTACAGCAAGCTGTTAGCGACAGATGTTACTCGGTCTAATTTAATGCTGCCTGAGAGGACTCCAATTACTTTATTGGGAGCGGGAGGAAAGGCCCAAATAGGAGCTGAAATAATAATCGTAGAAACTTTTGTACTGCGGCCTATCAGCGGGTCGGAAACGTTGAGCTGTCCGGCCATTGCTTTTTGAAAGTGTTGGCGGTCTTTACTGTTCGCGCGGTTGCCTAAAGTGTTGATAAATGAGCCGTCCGATTGAGTTAATGACAGGATGAAATACTCTTTTAATCTGTATATTTCTCCTTGCAACCGGGGTTCGACTAATTGCCAATTGAGAGTGCCAACCGTAGGATCGTAAGCAATGGTTTCTATTTCTGCTTTGCGGCTGCTTAGCCAGCGGTCGATTTCATCGGTGCCTTTTTCTAGTTTTAATAGTGCTATTTGCTTTAAATTATCAAGGATTAGTCCGCGTACAAAAAAATAGCTGATGCAAGCAGTTGTGCTAATGGTTAAAGCGGTGGTGGCCAAAATTAGCAGGGTCAGCAAATGGCGGCGCTGCCGTCTGTGTTGCCAAAGACTGTGCGCTTGCTGCCACCGCGATTGAGTCGAATTGCTGATGTTTTGCCAAAAACGGCGCAGCTTTTTTGTTTGTGGCGGCGGCGCAGACACAGATCCGGCTTGATTTGCTGGGTTTTGCATCATCAAATGTTCCCTCAGAGTCAACTTCATCAAACGGTCTTCGTCATTCGGCAGATTTAATATCAGGCAAGTAGTGAGACAATTTAAGAAAAGAATGCAACTGTAGCCAAGATTCAAACCCTCGTAGTCATCAGTCATTCGCAATCTAAAATCTAAAATCTAAAATCTAAAATTTAAAATAATATGACTTACATTCCGGATTGCAAACAATTTTTCTTATGGTTGGGCACTCGCCTTCTATTTTGGCATCAATTTTATATTTCGACCTTCGATTTACCTATTTGAGGTTTGTGCTTTACGATATCTTTAATATCTATCTCGTTTGTATAACAAAATAATTGTAAATAACACAGAGAAAATACGGAGTTTTTTAGATTACCAATGTATTATAATGTATGAGCAAAACTCTCTTGACAATTTTACTAATTTGTGCTGGGGTTTCAAGGGGAAATTTTTTCGTCTAAAGCTTTTTTGGCCAAGCGGGTTGTATAAACGGTGAGGGCGATCGTTGCTAGCAAACCAATGCCATAAAGAGTCCACTCAGCAGCAGTGCGCGATCGCCCGCTAGATCCGAGTGCAGCCAAACTCCCGGCCAGGGAACCGATATAAACATACATGACTGTTCCGGGAATCATGCCGATCCAAGATGCCAAAAAATAGTCTTTTAGAGATACCTGCGTGACTCCAAAAGCATAGTTCAGCAAATTAAACGGAAAAATGGGAGAAAGTCGCGTCAGCAGCACAATTTTCCATCCTTCAGAAGCAACTGCGGAGTCGATCGCCTTAAATTTTTGATTGCCCTCTATCTGTTTGGAAACCCAGTCGCGAGTTAAATACCTTCCTGTTAAAAAAGCGCAAGTTGCGCCTAAAACTGAGCCGATGGAAACACAAACCGAACCGCCAACGACTCCGAACAAAACGCCAGAACCGAGAGTCAGCAAAGAACCGGGGATAAATAGAACCGTTGCGACAATGTAAATTAAAATAAAAGCTGCCGGACCCCACGGGCCGAGACTCGCGATCGACTCCAGCGCATTTTTCAGAATTCCTTGAAAGTTGAAAAACTGGGTCGCTGCAATCAAAGCCACAGCTAGACCAATCCCTAAAATAAGCTTCCACCTATTTGATGGCGGCGGATTTTCATCGGGCGATCGCGAATCATTCATTGCTTAAACTCCCCTGTCTACATTGCATACACCCTAAGCTTGGCAGTTGCGCTTTAGCCCTGCAATACTCTGTAATAAAGCGCAACTTTTCCCTTAAATTAAATCAAAGTACCGCCGCAGCTAGAACCGCAACCTGCCGTACAGCCGTAACAATAAGCAGCAGTTTGCACCTCTTGAATCACATCTAAACTGCCAGATGCGAGCAATTTAGCAACAGTTATCTTTTCCCCGCTGCCAGTTTTCGCCGGCAGATTTTCCATTTGGTTAAAATCGCAGTCGTAGACATTGCCCAAATAGTCGATCGACAATTCGTTGCGGCACATTAAATGTTCCAGAGTACCGGGATTAAAATTATCCTCCAAAAACCCCAGATAAGGCTTGTGAAGTTTCTTATGTTCCAAATGAAACTTAGTCCGTCCCACCGGCAAATTAGTAATCGCGAACAATTGATTAAAACAAATCCCAAAATGTTCGGCTAAATAAACCTTGTAATCTTCCTCTAACTGACCTTGTTCCGGTGTTAGCGAAAATTTTTCTGTTGCGGGCACTTGTGGATTGTACACCAAATCCAGAGTTAAACTTTGGTTTTTCCCGTATCCCAACTCATTTAGCTTTTGCAGCGCCCGAATCGAACTGTCAAAAACACCGTTACCGCGCATTTTGTCCACATTGTCAGCTTGATAGCAGGGAAGCGACGCCACAATTCTGAGTTGATGCTGCGCGCAATATTGGGGAATATCTTCAAAACCTTTTTCAAAGTAAATCGTCAAATTAGAACGAACAATTACCTCTTTACCTGCCGCCCTGGCAGCTTCCGCCAGCGGTTTAAAACCGTAAAGCATTTCGGGAGCACCGCCGGTGAGGTCAACAGTTTGAATTTGAGGAAAGCGGCGAATGATCTCAATTAATTGGTCGCAAATTTCTGGGGAAAGTTCTTCTGTTCGTTTCGGGCTAGCTTCTACGTGGCAGTGAGTGCAAGCGAGGTTGCAGCGTTTGCCGAGATTTATTTGTAAAACTGTAATCTGCTTTTTAGTTAAAGCTGAGTTAATTTTGTTTTTGAAAGGGGTGACTGCTGTCTGAATCATGTGCTAACCTTTTCGTCTGTGCTCGCAACGAATGTAGAGGCGTTCTGACGGAACGCCTTTGATAATTTAGCACTAATTCTAATAGTTCTGGACGCATCAAAACCAAATAAACCGGGTTTTTTGGTTTTTTTGCGGGTTGCATGGCGTCTTCTGGGCAAAAAACCCGGTTTCTGGGCACCCGTGCCTGTAGGACTATAGCAATTTTAAATGAGTCGTAAATTTTTTACCCCACCCCAACCCTCCCCGAACCTGCGGGGAGGGAGTAAGAAATTCACAAATGATTTAGGATTGCTATATTAATCTTACTTTAGAGAGTCAACTAATGTTTCAACTCGTGCTTTAATTTCATCTCGAACGCGGTGAAAAGTTTCGATGGGTTGTCCGTCGGGATCGTCGAGTTGCCAATCTTCAAACACTTGTCGCAATACCCACGCTTCGGGTAAATTCACACCGCAGCCACAGAGAGAAATTACTGCATCGTAGTCTTCTGCATTGAATTCGCTTAATGGGTTTGATGTTTGATCGGTGATATCAATGCCGATTTCTGACATGACTTGAATTGCTCTCGGATGAACTCTGCTTGATTCTAACCCGGAACTGGTGACTCCAATCTTGCCGACTCCGATGGTTTTAGCAAATCCTTCTGCCATTTGCGATCTGCAGGAGTTTCTTTTGCAAACAAACATTACTTTTTTCATGGTTTTTGTTGTTAGTTGTTAGTTGTTAGTTGTTAGTTAGATGTTTCAAGGGCGCGATTTGCTAGTGCGATCGCCTGTTTAGCGGCTTGTTCTTTGCGTTCGCTGTAGCGATCGGTCAAATAGTCCGTTTGCTCCCGCAACAGCAAGGTAAACTTGTACAGTTCCTCCATTACGTCGATCACGCGATCGCGATAAGGCGAATCCTTCATCGTCCCATCTTCATTAAATTCTTGATAAGCTTTCGCAACCGAAGACTGGTTCGGAATCGTAAACATCCGCATCCACCGACCCAAAATTCTCAAAGTATTGACAGCATTAAAAGACTGCGAACCGCCGCTGACTTGCATTACCGCCAAAGTTCGGCCTTGAGTCGGTCTGACAGCCCCAATACTTAAAGGAATCCAGTCAATTTGGTTTTTCATAATGCCGGTAATATTGCCGTGCATTTCTGGACTAGACCACACTTGACCCTCCGACCACAGGCTCAATTCCCGTAATTCCTGAACCTTCGGATGCGTATCGGGAACGCTGCCGTAAATCGGCAATTCAAGAGGATTAAAAAATCGCACTTCTGCACCGAAATCCTCGATAACTCTAGCAGATTCTTCCGCCAACAAGCGGCTGTAGGAACGCTCTCTTAAAGAGCCGTATAAAAACAAAATTCTCGGTTTGTGCGTAAAATTTGCCATAATGCTTTCACTTAAAATCCCGAAATCCGTTAGATATTTCCCGATAAACTGCGACAGCTATTTGTGATCCCCAAATAGGAGCAACCCAGTAAACCCAGTGGTGTTCCCAAATGCCGCCAATTAAAGCCGGGCCGAGAGAGCGTGCCGGATTCATGCTCGCTCCGGTAATCGGCCCCATAAATGCAGCTTCTAACCCTACAGTTAACCCAATTGCTATCCCGGCAAACCCGATGTGAGCGCGTCTATCTAATCCAGAACCGAGGATAACAAACATTAAGATAAAGGTCAAAACAGTTTCTAAAATTAGAGACTGCAACCAGTTACCCTTGAGAGGGAGAGTTGCACCTAGATTTGCTACTTTTCCTAGGGTAATTAGCAGCAATTGAGAAGCTGCAATCGCACCCGCACACTGCGCTAAAACGTAAGGCAAAACTTTGTATTTTGGGAAAAAACCGCTCGCCCAAAACCCTAAAGTTACGGCTGGATTAAAGTGTGCGCCGCTGATGTGTCCTAGGGCGTAAATCATCGCAGTTACTACTGCACCAAATACAAAGCTGATGCCTAAATGAGTTACGGAACCAGTGCTAGTTTTGTTAACCATCACCGCGCCGGTGCCTGCAAAAACCAAAATAAATGTACCTAGAAATTCGGCGATCGCCTCTCGCCTGCAATCGGGCGGAGCACAAGCTAACCTATGACCTGTTGCATCCATCGCTCTCAACTAATTTGTTCCATCCCATCATATCAATAAAATTTGATATGTCAATTATCTAAACAGCCATATCAGTATTTGAGTGATTAAGAAATGTTGATGGGTTAACCCGCGTCGGAACAAGGGCGCGCCGGCAGGATATGGCTGAAGCGGCGGTATTCGGCGAGGTACTGTTCGAGGGCGACAAACTGGCCTAAATTGAGGCTGTAGTAAATCCAGCGCCCTTCTTGGCGGCTGCGAACTAAACCGGCTTCTTTTAGGGTTTTGAGGTGGAAAGAGAGTTTAGGCTGAGGGACAGAAAGCCGATCGCACAAATCGCACACGCATAACTCCTGTTCCCGCAGCAACTCCAAAATCTGAAGCCGCAGGGGGTCAGAAAGAGCGTGAAAGCCAGCAGCAATCGATTTATCTGCAACAGGCGGCGCGATCGGAAAATTTTTAACCATAAATTACCCTTAATTTTTAATTCAACCGCTCCCGGCGCGATTTCTTGTTTTTACCGTTAGATTTGGTAAGGTTATCCTTTGATGGCAATCCCAAATCAACTGCGAACTCTTTCTATTCTAGGACTAACGATTAATTCTCTTAGCGATGCAACACCCAGTAAGCGCAGCCACTGATTGCCGCAGCAATTGGCAAGGTCAAAATCCATGATAGTAGAATCTGATAGAAAACACGCACATTAGCTTTTTTTGAAATCAATCCAACACCAAAAATTGAACCTACCGAAACATGGGTAGTAGAAACTGGAAGCCCATAACGACTGGCAACAATAACTAAAAATCCCGTCACTAAGTTTGCCACCAGCCCTTGACCGGTATTCATTGCTGTTAGCTTTTTGCTCATGGTTTCGGCAACTTTTTTGGCATTCAATAAACCGCCGATAGCCATTCCCAAAGCTACTGTAAAACTTCCCCACTGAACTGATATTGATTGACCGACTAACATGAGCGAAACAATTTTCGGCGTATCGTTCAATCCTCTGGCAAAACTGACGATTCCCGCACTCATAAAATGGCAAATATCCACTAACTTTTGGCTGGGGATTTGTAAGAAATTTCCTACGTACCTTTGCGTGCATTTATCTAAAGAATCGACCGCGACATCAGCGGTTGTGATGCACTTAAGTATGTTAGTTGCATCGGGCTGGGGGATGGGAATAATCTGTTGAATTTGACCAGCGCAAATACACCATTCTTTCTGGATTCCTAAATAAACTCGCAGGTAGCGAGACAGCGCATAAATTAAAGCTCCTAATAGAATCGCAATCATGGGACTCAGCAACAAAGGCATTAGAAAATTTTTCTGCAATGCTGTAAAATTAACTTGAGTACCAATTGCTACTAGACCTGCACCGACAAGAGCACCTGTAAGACCGTGAGTTGTGGAAATAGGGAATCCAGTTAAGGTAGCAAGAATAACGGTTAAACCCGCAGCGATCGCGACTGCCAAATGAAAATCTGTGCCATTGGCGATATCGTCTGGAACTAGCCCTTTTCCCGAAAAGCTTTTTACCAGCGTTTCTGCTATAAAAATAGAAAATACTGAACCTGCAAAAGTTGTAATCGTGGCCCAACCAATTGCTGTTTTATAGTTCGTCGTCTGACTGCCAAAAAGTGTCGCCACGCCTTTAAAATTATCATTAGCACCATTGCAGTATGCTAAAAAAAACGTGGCGAGAAATAGCGCAATAAGTAACATTCTATTCCTCAGAAGAAGTGTGGTTTATTTAAAACTGTTTTTGGCCGGGGCCGCTACAGCACCGAATTTGATTGTAGAGACACAGTGGCATCAAATAAAATAATGAAAATATTAAGATTTGTTTAGGGACTAGGCGAGCGATCGCATCTTAATTTCGCGCCAGATGGACACGATATTGAACGATACTATAATTAAGGCTCGGCGATCGCTTCCGGTACGCTCAAACAACCGATTTACTTCGGAGTCTGTACCCGTGCCGGCACATCAGTGAGTCCGGCTTTTTGCATCAGCGAAATCACCCCTATCGATAAAATTCCCCCAATAATTGCCCCGACAACTACCAGAATGATAAAGACTTTTTGCAGAGTTTTTTTAGTGGCCGGGTGGTACTGTCTCGGCAATGCTTCACCTTGATCGTCAACTTCTTGTTCCAAGGGGTCTAGCGGATTGGAGGGATTTGAGTTAAAGGGATTGGGCGCTTGATTCATGGCTGGCTTTGGTTAAACGAGATCAACAACTATTTTAACTTGCGATTTAGCCGCGGAGCTTAGATAATACATTCTGGTTTTACTGAATACTCTATAAATTTTATTAAGATTGCTATAATAAGGATTAACCCGGTTTATTCCATAAACCGGGTTTCTCAACATACTAAAAGTTTTATGTCACGCTTCTGCTTTTGACAAACGATCGAGAGAAATTGTTGCTGCTTGAGATACTTGAGAATTCCTATCTTTTTCTAAGTATTTCAAAGCCGAAACGCTCTTAACACTCGGCAAATTGCCCAAAGCTTCAGCCAGCCTCTGGCGGATCAGCCAATCTTCCGACTGAGCAAAATTGAGGATGCGATCGATCGCCCCAATTTCCTTAATTTCCCCCAAAGCCGAAATTGCCGCCTGCTGGATCACCACTTGCTCACTGTCGAGAGCTTTTAGCAGCACATCGCGGGCCCGGGGATCTTTGAGATTTCCCAGAGAAACAGCAGCACTGAAGCGCACCAGCCATTCAGTATCTTCGTAAAAAGCCCGCACCAAAGAATCAAAAGCTCTGATATCTTCCAGATAGCCCAAAGCACCCGCAGCGTCAGCACGAATGCCGTAATCCGGGTCTGTTTCTAGCAATTTGACTAGAATGGGATAGCACTCTGCTGTCGGTTTTACCCCGAGAGCAAACACAGCCATCGATCGCACCTGCAAACTTTCGTCGTTCAACACCTTTTTAATCAAAGGCACCGCCTCTGCAGCAGGCACATTCCGCAAGTTGGCCAAAGCCACCATTCGATCGGCGGAATTTTCGCTTTCTAACTTGGCTGCGATTTGCTCTAAGCTTAAAGTTGTCATTATGGATAAATCTTGTAGTAAAACTTTACATTCGGGTTATTTTGATTATAGGGGAGTCTCAGGGGAAAAGCAGGCAGTAAAAACCGCCCTGCGTATTTGAGATGAGTAAGATTGCGGATTAGTGAGACGATTAATCTAAAGCTCAGATTGCGTGGAAATAATCAATGAGAAAGTTTATTATTTAAATCCCAAGCACAGGCGAGGTGTTTCTGCCGTTCCCTAAGGCTTTGCCCGATAGTTAGCCGCCCTCTGACAACCTGATCAACTATGCCGTTCTACCACCCGCCCTTTTACTCCTCAGCCTTAGAACAAGCGATCGATCGCTACCCCCTCACTGCCGGGCCAGAAACTTCCTTAGCAGTGGCGATCGCCCTGATGAGTCAGTTGCAAAACAGTTGTCCCCTAGTCAAAACACCTGTACCCTCAGACCGGGGGGCGATAACCGAAACATCGACGCCGGAAAAGATGCGGGCCCGGTGCGTGTTCGTCGTGCAGAACCAGCAGACTATTACCACAGGCAACTTATCCGAAAACCCCAGCCGCGGGCTGTTAATCGGCATATTAACACCCGCCGACCTAGTGAGGCTGATAGCTTCTGGCAAAATAGACAGCCAGCACAAAGTAGCCCTGCACAAAATACCAATTTCCGAAGTGATGTCCCCGGTGTCGGTATCCCTCACAGAATCCGATGACCAAGACGTGTTTACCGCTTTATCCTTATTTCGCCAGCACAAGATTCGCTATTTGCCGATCGTCAATCAATTTCGCCACTTGGTAGGAGTACTGACACGGGAAAGAATTCGCCAAGTATTGCAGCCTTCAAACATTCTTAAATTGCGGCGGGTAGCAGAATTAATGACTACGCCAATTACAGCGCCCCACACCGCCTCACTGCTGAGCATAACCGAACTGATGTCAGAGCATCAAGTCAGTTGTGTAGTGATTACAAAAAACAAAGAATTAACAATGGAGAAGCCCAAAGATGACTATACCTCCATTTTTCATTATTCCTTTCACCAACCCCTGGGAATTATTACCGAATATGACCTTGTGCAGGCACAGTTTTTCGAACTAAATTTCGAGCAAACCCCAGCTCAAAAAGTCATGAGAACTCCCCTGCAATTTCTTCAACCTTCCGATTCCCTATGGACGGCGCACAAAGAAATGGAGCAGCAACAAGTGCAGCGGTTGGTCGTGTGCGGGGGGCGCGGAGAACTGTTGGGAATTATTACTCAGACCAGCTTGCTCAGAGTCCTCGACCCCACGGAAATGTACCGAGTTGTCAAACAGTTGCAGCAGTCGGTTTATCAATTGCAAGCCGAAAAAGTGGAACTGTTGCAAAGCCGCAACGCCAAACTGGAACAGCAGGTGCGGGAACGGACTGCAAAACTCCACGAACAATTGCAGCGCGATCGGCTGTTAACTCACATTTCCTTGCGGATTCATCAATCCTTAAACCTCGAAGAAATTCTCAACGCCAGCGTCGATGAAGTCCGCCAAGTTTTGCAAGCTGACCGAGTAGCAATCCTGCATTTAGAGTCCAGCAATTACGGCATTGTAGTGGCAGAATCCGTTGCCGAAAATTGGCCTTCAATCTTGGGAGAAATCATGCCGGATAATATTTGGCAAGAATCTGCTTCGGTGATAGAACAGGAAATTTATGCGGTTCCAGACCTCGACCAAGCCTGTTTGAGCGCCGAAAAATATGCGCGGTTTCAGCAAGCGCAAATCAAAGCTTATTTGATTGTACCAATTTTGCAAGACGGCAATTTGTGGGGGATGATGTGTGTCCATCAGTGTTCCCAATCCCGTCAGTGGCAGCCTTCGGAAGTGGATTTGCTGCTGCAACTGGCAACTCAAATTGCGATCGCCATTCAGCAAGCCCAACTCTATCAGCAAGTCCAAAATCTCAACACCGACCTCGAACGCCAAGTCCAAGAACGCACCGCCGAATTACAGCTAAAAGTTCACGAACTCCAGCATTTAAACGTCCTCAAAGATGAATTTCTCAGCACCGTTTCTCACGAACTGCGGACGCCTTTAGCTAATATAAAAATGGCTATTCATATGCTGAGAATTTCTCCCACACTCGATCGACGCCAGATTTACCTAGAAATTTTAGAAACAGAATGTACTAGAGAAACAGATTTGATTAATGCTTTGCTAGATTTGCAGCGGCTCGAAGCCGCAACTTGTCCGATCGACCTTGAACCAGTAAACTTAGAAGTCTGGCTGCCTACTATTATCGACCCGTTTTACACCCGGGCCCACGACCGCCACCAGGATTTGCGAGTAGAGTGCGATCGTCACCTCCCCACGATCAGTTCCAACCGCGCTAGTTTGGGACGAATTTTAGCCGAACTCCTCAACAATGCCTGCAAATATACTGCCAATGACGGCGAAATTTCTCTGAAAGTCGAGTGCAAAAACGGAAACGGCGAACAAAGAGGACAAAGGAAAAATTCGCGACAAGCAAGTGCTATGGCTTCAGAAATCCAATTTACACTCCGCAATCAATCGTCCATCTCCATAGAGGAATTGCCTCGAATTTTTGAGAAATTTTATCGAGTTCCCAACGCCGATCCTTGGAAACAAGGAGGTACAGGTTTGGGTTTAGCTTTGGTTCAAAAACTTGTGGAACAGTTGCAGGGAAAAATTGAGGTTGAAAGCAGCAATGGCTGGACTAATTTTATCGTCACATTTCCTACCAACCCAGATGGAAATTAGTCCGCCCTGAGTCAATTTTAGATTTTAGATTTTAGATTTTAGATTTTAGACTTCGGCCTAAGAGGTTCGGCGAGCGCGAGCGTCAAGTCGCGCTCAGTCCAACGATTTTAGATTTTCGATTTACTCCACAGACAAATCTGGGAGATTGAACAAGAGTCTAAGATTTTGGGAGTTCCATGACTACTATCGGAGGCTTGTATCCTTTTTTTTGGGGTCATCTTTGTTGGGTGTCACTCTTTTTTAGGAGCTAGTTTTTGAATACGAGACGGTGCTGGCGTCAAATTCAAATATTCATTTTTATCTTCAACAACTGATGATCTCGATGCTGGATACTTCTTGCGTTTAGGGGCATGATTCGCAACTGTGCCCAAGCATGGTATGCCAAAATTTTCTAATTGACTGAAAACTTTTTTGACTACAGAAAAGGGAACCTGCTGAATTGCTACAACCATCAGTATGCCATCGGTGCGCGCCGCTAAAAAATTCGTATCTTTACTGTCAACGAGCGGCGGCGTATCGTAGATAACTAAGTCAAATTTTGCCTGAAGTTCTTCCATTAAATACTGCATCTGAGATGATGCCAGCCGTCTGGCAGTACCAGGATTCGGGAGACCTGCAGTTAATACAAAAAGATTATCTGCTAGATGCGATCGTTGGATAATTTCATTGGGTTCGTTTTTATGGTCGAGCAAGTTGCTCAATCCCTTGACATTAGGCAGTTCCAACAGCAAGTGCAGGCTGGGGGAATGCAAATTAGCGTCTACTAACAGCACTCGCTGACCCGCAAGCGCTGCCACGTGAGCTAAGTTTAAAGCAACGGTAGATTTACCTTCGCCAACTGTAGCCGAACCAATTGCCACAGAGCTAATCGTTCGATTTGAAGAAAGAAAGCGGATATTAGTATAAAGAGAGTCAAAAGCTTCTATAAATTCCGCAGCAATTTTCTTATTACCCTCTTTTCCTTCAATATAAGCATAGGCATTAGCAATAGAAGGCGGCAATTTTCTAGCATTTTTGTCCAGAGGAATTGCTCCCAATAAAGGCGCATCAACCGCATCTTTAACGTCATCAGCACAGTAGAAAATATTGCGGAACTTTTCAATGAGGATAGCAGATCCCAGACCCAAAACTAGCGCTCCAATAACTGCCATCATTAATTTATTTTTAGCTTTCGATGGAACTGGCATCACGTTGCCCTTCTCATCTCGCGGTATCCGTGGTTCAGAAATTATTTCCCAAGGTACTTGGCTTTGAGCTGCTTGGACGCGCAGAGTTTCCCGCTGGCTTAAAAGTTGATCGCGGGTGCGGGCGGCTACTTCTAATTGCTGTTGCAGTTCGTTGTAGCGGCGGGCTATGGTGGGGAATTCTGTTGCTTGCCTGTTTAAATTGTTTTTAGTTTGAGTGATTGCCTGAAGGCGAGCTTCTAAGACTTCAACTTGGTTAGCAGTATCAACCAATTGTTTAATTAAGCCTATGCGAATAGAATTTTGAAAATTTTGAACTTTAGAATTAGCTTGAGTGCCGACTAAATTTTGCCCCAAAATTCGATCAGTTTGCTGGTTGAGCAAAGCTACTAAATTTGCCCGCTTGCGCTCTAAAGCTTCCACTATAGGGTTAGCAGATTTAAAACGAGCTGTTTCTACAGCAATCTGACCTTCTACTTCCTTAACCTTGGTCAGCAACTCTTTATATTGAGGCTCTTCGCTTAAAGCTGAAGCGGCAATAGCTTCATTTGGTGTAAAATCTAATTGTTTTTGCAAGTTAGCGTACAGCGTTTTCTGTTCTTGCAGTAGCCTTTGAGTTTCTAACTCTAAAGTTTCTACGGTACGAACTTGCTGGATTAATTGCGCGCCTTGTTCTTGAGGATTGGTAATCTTTTGCTGCTGCTGTATCAACTGTAACTCCGATTTCAGGTCGTTTACGCGCTTATTGAGTCCCGGAAGCTGGTCTTCAATAAATTTAACACCTTCACCAATCCGAGTCTTGCGTTCATCAAGACTGTACTTTAAATATTTCTTTTTAGTTTCTTGTAAAACGAACTCAACTAAATTAGTATCATTCGCCATGAAGCGAACTTCCAAAATTTTAGTCAGCGTCCTCTCATCTTCTCCTATCCGCAAAACTATTAATTCTTTTTCAAGAATTTTTTCGGTAACTTTTGGATATCGTTTTTGGACTTGTTTAACAATAGCCGACAGCATCTGAGGACTCTTGAGAATTTCAAGTTGAGTTGCGTAGTCCAAACTAAAAAAGTCTCGATTAGGCACCGCCCCCCCTTCGCCGCGATTGGCTAGGGCAGAGGGATCAGCAATTCTGGCCTCCGTTGTCACGGGTTCCACTAGCATCCGAAAATCGCCTTGATATGTTTTCTTGCCTCCCTTGATCTGATAAACAGCTCCAGCGCCTACTAGACCTATAATCCCAATAATGATTAGGGCTTGTCGCTGAAAAGTCCTCAACAACGGCTTTACATTCAATCCTTTCTGAGGCTGCGCGCTTAAATCTTCTCCCTCGTCAACGGAAAATTGCTGCACCTGTCGGCTCTGGTTGCTAATGGTTACGATATGAGCGTCCTGTTCTCTTTCCATGTTGACCTCTTGGATATTTTGTGGGTAAAATCAGCTTTCTTCTGCGAGCCTTCGGGTTGATACTTTGAGCATTGGCTTAAGGATATCACACGAAATTATTGGTTGGTTGAGCCCACTTCCTTCTAATAGTTCTCACTACTTTCACATAGTATACAAAAATAATTAAATCCCTATGCTAGGCAGGCAGTAAAACTTCTTTTACAACTGCTGGAGAGTTATATCAGACTGCATTTGGCTCTGCTGCGTTGTGCTTGTATTTCGGGTTTCCGGGCGACGAAGCAAACTTTTTCAGGTGTCGCTCAGGTTCCCGACAGGGCGTTCCATAACTTTACCAAACTTTTACAATTGACCGTAACACCTCAGCCACTGCTTGCGCTGGTATTGATTTGTCCTCTATGTCATTTTTCGGTTCAGAGTCAACGGCAGAAGCGCTTATTAACTTATGCGCTAACTGACCGGCTAAAAGATTTTGCATTTCCCATGTCGATATAATTAGCCACAGTCAGCAGATTTTTTGGAACGGCAACTAATCGAATCAATTTCCGAGAAAAATCTGTTTCTTCTTTTAATTATAAACTTTTTGAGGAGTTGTATGACTGATTAAGTGTATATACTTAGTTGACCGTGGTCATTATATCACCAACTCATCTCTATAGTGCGCGACAGACATAAAATTTAATAAGTTGTGTTCTCAAGCTCGATCGACATCTCGAACAACTCCAGCCTTCGGCGTTTTTCTACCGGGGCGGAGGGCGCGGCGCGATTTATGTATTTTCCTAAAAAAGCTAGGTTTCTGGGTTCCGGGGCTATTACTAAAACTATCGCTTTTATTCGCCCTCCGAGCAAGCTATAGCAATCCTTTCGGTAAACGCGCAACGGGCTTTTTGGGAAATTAACCAATGCCATAAGAAGATGACACATTGTTAAAGAAAAAAAAGAGTTCGCACAGGGTGGGAGGATTGCTATTGATCTTGATCAGATTAGCTATCGGTAGTTGTTGTTTTTTGATTTGACTAATTACCAACAACTCCTTATTAGCGCTTACTGATTTTGTGCTTTTCTTTCTCGCAGTTTCAACAATATTTCTGCATGAACTTCGCGGGTTATAGGATAAAAATAGGTAAGAATCATGCCAGCAATTAAAGCAAGTGTGGGCAGTGGGCCGATCGCAACTCGAATCGCAAACAGTGCAGAATCTGGCTGTACGGGTGCAGGCTGTCCCGGAACTGTAGATAAAAATCCAGCTCTTTCTAATGCTTGGCCTACCAACCACAAACCCCCTGCCAATCCGATTTTTTGCAGCAGTACCATGAATGAATAGAAAACGCCTCCGCGTTTTTCTCCTGTTTGCAGTTCGTCGAGATCGATCACATCCGGTATCATCGACCAAGGTATTAGATAAGCCGTGGAAACTCCGACACCTGCCATGACTGCTAATAGGTACATCTGCAATACTTGTCCTGGTTGGAGGAAAAATAGTCCAGCTTGGGCAATAATCCACAAACTCATGCCCATAAAATATACGGCTTTTTTGCCGTATCTCTTGCTGACTTTAGTCCAAACAAATAGCATGATGAATGAACTGACTTGAACTGCGATCGCAACGAAGCTAAAAACGTACGGTGGCTGTTGCATCCAGTTAACAACAAAGTAGGGAATAATAGTAGCAGTCAACTGCACTCCCAGCCAAGAAAAAAGATAAATTCCAATGACGTACAAAAAAGGGCGATTGCTAAATGCAATCTGCAACTGTTCTTTTAGTGGCAAAGATGTAGAATTATCTAGTTCTGCGTTTTCTAATAGTTGGGCTGCGACGTGCTTGCGAGTTCCCAAAACGAACCAGTACAAAGGCAAGACAGAGATAACTGCACAGATTGCACCTAATACTAAATATGCTTGATTCGGGTTGTTTGGAAATACAAGGATGATAATTCCAGCTACGATTAATGAAAAGATGCTGCCGCCAATGGAGAAAGCAAATCGAAAACTAGTAAGGCTAGTGCGTTCGTTGTAGTCTTGAGTAAGTTCTGGAGTTAGGGCAGTGTACGGAAGATTGACAGCCGTGTAGGCGGTGTTGAACAAAATGCTGATTGCAACATAGTACCAAAATAACACTGTGTGATCCGTGCTAGGTACAATCCACTGCAATAAGAAGAATATGCCGAAGGGAATGCCACCATATATTATCCAAGGATATCGGCGGCCCCAAGGGTGAGAAGTGCGATCGCTCAAAAACCCCACAATCGGGTCATTTATGGCATCCCAAACCTTGCCAACTACCAAAATATTACTGGCTAAACCGGCAGGTAAACCAGCGACATTGGTAAAGAAAACTAGGAGGTAAAATGCCAAAACATTAGCGGTAATTGCCGGGCCGAGGTCGCCGGCACCGTAAGCTAATTTTGTTGAAAAACTGAGTTTTTTTGTTTCGGGGTTGTTGGAGGCTGGGGGAGGAGGGGAAGTGTTGTTCATAAACTTTGATTTCGGGATTTTGTGGCAGTCACAGTCTTTCCAGTAGGAGTATAACTCGCGCTACGCCCTAATACTAAGTTTTTTGTAGCGATCGGGACGAGCCTGAAAATTTGGTAATTGATAATTGGCTAATTGGTAATTGATAGGTTAGTGGGGGCGGCTTTACCAGATTATTTGTCTTAGGCAATTATGCTTGGTAAAACCTGCCCCTACTTAAGGAAAAAATTGCGAAATCTGAACTTCTATTTCGGGAAATGCCAGCATTGACAAAACATCATCTTCATTAAATACTGTTTCTTGTCCGTAGTTTGCCTCGCCCGGTTCGCGAAAAACATAAACTTGCCGCGTGTTAACATCCAGTATCCAATAATCAGTAATTCCCGCCTTAGCATAAGCCGGTGCTTTCCGCCTGCGGTCTGTTTCTAAAGTCGTGTCAGCTATTTCTACTAATAAGAAAATATTGTCGGGTGCGGGATGAAAATCTTGGTAAAGCCGAGAGTCGATTTGCACTACAGCAATATCCGGTTCTGGTTCTGAATTATAACTTAGAGCGATCGGGTCTTGAATGCGAATTAAAGCAAGTCCTGCCAGCCGACTTCTTAGATAGTCGGCTGCACAGAGATTAGTTGCTGCGTGGGGAGGATTTTTTGCACTCATTGAAATAATTTGCCCGTCAATTAATTCGACTCGTTCATCGGGATTGAGAATGCCAGTTTCCGTCATGCGGCGGTATTCCTCTACAGTCCACAAGCGTACATCTGTTACAGTCATGGCATAATTTCCTTTGGCGATATTATCTATTATCGATTAACATTCTAGTTTTTCTTAAATTGCTAGGTCAGCAATCTAGATTTAGCTGTAATTGCTCCCACACACCACAAAATGGCATTGACAATTTCCGATCGCTGAATATCTTCTGCATCTAAAAAACCTGCAAACTCTTCCTCAATATTCAAATGGTCGGCAAAATCATAAAGTATGCGCTTGTATTCCGTTGGCATCGGTATTAAAGTAGCTTTCACTAAATCGAAAAGCGCGTTCAAACAGTTGAGGATAGTAGCTGACTCGTCAAAATCTTCGGCATCGAGCAAGTATAGCGTTTCTGCAATGTCGCAAATAGCGTCTATTTGTGTGGGTGGCTTTCCCAGTTCGGTGACATCGATATTGCACAATTGGAGAGCGTTAATCGCTAGTTCTGGACGGGTAAAAAATACAAGTTGACCGCCGGCTATTAAGGGCGGCTCTTGTTCTCCATAGACAATTAGAGTATATAGATTTGGTATTTCGGTGCCGGGGTCGATCCGAAAACCGAACAGCCACAACAATTTTTCTGTATTTGGGTTCGCTGTTTGCAGTGTTGTTGGGAATTTTTTTGGTTCTGACATGAATTTTTAATCCCTATAATACGCTGTTAAACTCGGTTTTTACGAAAAAAAATATTTATAATCTAGATAGAAACCGGGCTTATTAGGCAAGATTCCGTAATCTTTTTCCTATAAATTTTGCTGAATTATGTCGCAGCATTCGGCAACAGTGGCTCTTTTTTCCATTGCTGCTACTAGGGCTTCGTAAGCTGATTGGTGGCTTTCGATCAGGTTTTTTGCTCGCAGCAAACCCCAGTTTTGTTTGAGTTGAATTTCGGAAATGGGACGGCGCAGTTGTGTTAAAATTGCGCTAATTTTTGTGCGGTCTTCTGCTCCTCCTTGTGCGCTGCCGTAAACAAATTTTTCTGCGACTATTCCGGCCATCCATACGGTGCAGTATTGGTCTAAAAGCTGGGAGGAAAGAGTGCCGTTTTGCAGTTGAGATGCTAATTGTTCGTCTTCAAATCGGACGCCGCCTTGGGCTGTTTGACCTTGTTTAAATGCTTCCCAAGCGTTGAGGGCGTAGCTGGTTACGGGAATTCCCAACAGGTGCGCGACTAGGAAGTGTCCGGCTTCGTGGTGAAGGATACGATCGCGCTTTTGTTTGGAAGTTCCCCCCAGCCAATCTAATAAAATTGTACCGCCTTGACCTTGCCACTGGAAACTGTCTAGGGTGGCTAGCCCTAACAGGCAAAAAGTGGCGATCGCAGGTACGGCTTCTGGCAAGTTGAATAGGGGGCCCAACAGTATTGAAACGGTGATGGCAAAGATAGAAATAGCGATAATATTCAAAGAAGTGTCTTTCATAACTGGGAATTGGTAACTGGGAATTGGTAATGGATAATTTTTAATGGGGAATTGGTTTTAGAGGTAAACTCAGGTACGATCGCGCGATCGGTTTGGCAGCGTCGGGTCGATCGCAGCAACCGGGACTTCCGACAAAAACACCACCTTCCAGTTTGACTGAAAATTGTCCTTCCGAAGCCACCGATATTAAAAAGATATTAAAATAAATCAAAGTCCAGTAAAAGTGTTAGTGGAATCCTTCATGTCAGTTTTGGCAGCGATCGCAGTTTTAGGTATCTTGATTGTCGTTCACGAACTCGGCCACTTCCTGGCGGCGAGACTTCAACACATCCACGTCAACCGCTTCTCTATCGGTTTCGGACCCGTCCTCTGGAAGTACCAAGGCCCGGAAACTGAATACGCCCTCCGCGCCTTTCCCCTGGGAGGTTTCGTGGGTTTCCCGGACGACGATCCAGACAGTACAATTCCCCCAAATGACCCGAATTTGCTCAAAAATCGCCCCGTGCTCGATCGGGCGATCGTCATTAGCGCAGGGGTAATTGCCAACTTAATTTTTGCTTATTTCCTGCTGGTGTTGCAATTGACCACTGTCGGCGCTGCAGAAATGAACTACCTACCGGGAGTTAAAGTCCCGGAAGTCGCGGCAGAAGTCAGTTCCGCCGCGAAACAAGCCGGAATTCGATCGGGCGACGTTGTTCTGTCTGTTGACGGCAAGGAATTGGGCGCTTCCCGCGAAGCAATCAAATTATTGGTCACAGCAATCCAAGATCATCCCAACCAACCCCTAGCGTTGGAAATTCAGCGCCAAGAACAAAAATTTGTGGTGACAGTAACTCCTGAAGAGTCGCCCGACGGCAAAGGTCGCATTGGCGTGCAGCTAACTTCTAACGGCACTGTCGTGCGGCAGAGGGCCGGATTTGTAGAGGCGTTTAGCAAGGCCGCCAAAGAATTTGAGCGGGTTGTGGTGCTGACGGTTCAAGGTTTCGGGCAGTTACTTAGCAATTTCAGCCAGACTGCCGACAAGTTGTCCGGGCCTGTGGCGATTGTGGCGATTGGTGCAGGGATTGCCAAATCGGATGCTGCGAGTTTGTTTCAGTATGCGGTGTTAATTAGCGTCAATTTGGCTGTGATTAATATCTTGCCTTTACCTGCTTTGGACGGCGGTCAGCTAGCTTTTCTGTTAATAGAAGGACTGCGGGGCAAGCCTCTGCCGAACCGCATTCAGGAAAATGTCATGCAGACTGGTTTGGTGTTGTTGCTGGGTTTAGGAGTTTTCTTGATTATTCGCGATACTGCTAATTTAGCTGGGTTTGATTTGCGAAATTTCATGCAATAGTAAATGAAGGCAGAGGGAAGAAGCAAGAAGGAAGAAGGAAGAATTATCTCTACTTTTCCCTTTTCCTATTTTTCCCTCTACTTTTTTTCCTACGCACGCGAGGCAGAGCCTCGGGTTATGGGTTCCCCGGTCGTGCATGGGAACCAGTTAAAAACAAATAACAAATGACTAATGACTACTGACTAATGACTACTGACTAATGACTAAAAAGTTAAGTTTAAAACAACGATCGCTCGAAATTCTGATTCGCCTCAAACGCCTCTATCCAGAAGCTCCTTGCACTCTCAACTACGAAACTCCCGTGCAGTTGCTGGTGGCGACGATTCTCTCGGCTCAGTGTACGGACGATCGAGTAAATTTGGTAACGCCGGCTTTGTTTGAGCGTTTTCCCGATGCGGTTGCTTTGGCAAATGCTGATATAGAAGAATTGGAAAGTCTGGTGCGATCGACTGGTTTCTACCGGAATAAGTCTAAAAATATTAAAGGTGCTTGTCAGGCGATCGTCAATAAATTTAACAATCAAGTGCCGCAGCGGATGGAACTGCTGCTAGAATTGCCCGGAGTTGCCCGCAAAACGGCTAATGTCGTTCTCGGTCACGCTTTTGGTATTAATATGGGCGTGACGGTAGACACTCACGTCAAACGTTTGAGTCAGCGGTTGGGATTGACCGAACATACCGATCCTATAAGGATCGAGCGGGATTTGATGATATTGTTGCCGCAGCCGGATTGGGAAAATTGGTCGATTCGGTTGGTTTATCACGGCAGGGCAGTTTGTAATGCGAGAAATCCGGCTTGCAATATTTGCGAACTTGCTGATTTGTGTCCTTCTGCTAATATTTTGGTGTTGCACCAAGGTTAAGTACAGGCAAGATGCCTGTACCACAAAAATCTTGAGTTATTGCAGATTTATACCCTTTTGCTAATAGTTAGGTGTTGCACCAAGGTTAAGTACAGGCAAGATGCCTGTACCACAAAAATGTTGAGTTATTGTGGAACAGGCATCTTGCCTGTTGCTAAAAATCTTGTTAACAAAAGAAATAATTCAAATAAAAGCGATCCAAAATCACCAAAATATAGTAAAATAGTAGATTGTGATTAATCTAAGGATATCAACAGATTATGGCTAAGAAGAGCATGGTCGAGCGCGAGAAAAAGCGCCAGAGACTCGTAGACAAGTACGCCGACAAGCGGGAAGACCTGAAAGACCAGTTTGACCAAGCTAACAATCAGATGGACAAAATGGCGATTCACCGCCAACTACAACAGCTACCCCGCAGCAGTTCGCGGACTCGCTTGCGGAACCGCTGCTGGGCAACTGGACGGCCCAGAGGTTACTATCGTGACTTCGGACTGTCTCGCAACATGATGCGAGAAATGGCTCACGAAGGTCTTTTGCCCGGTGTTGTGAAGTCTAGCTGGTAGCACGAAGGAAGAAGGAAGAAGGAAGAAGAAAAAAAACTCACAATTAATCGGCAGGATTAGGTTTGGGGTTGATTTTTGTTTCAGACTTATGAGTTAAATTTTCCTCCTTCTTGCTTCACTGGCCACAGCATTTATCGATGCCGAGACTTTCGAGTAACAAGTCGCTGACGGCATTGGCGATCGCAAATTCGCCGTAGAAGCTTTTAGAAAAATCATAAGCCTGCATTTCGGTGACGATCGCAATTACGAGGCTGCCCAAGTCGTTTTCCCCTTCCATGCGCTGGCGGACATAGATTTGGGCAGCCCTTTTAGCTATTTGCTGGTTGGCTGCTTCTGGGATAAACTCGGAGTCTAGCCATGCCAGCAGCGTTTGTTGGAGCCATTGGCCTTCTTGTTCGGGGTTTTTGGCGGGCGGTAAGGTAATAGGTTCAATGATTTCAGACATGATTATTCCTAATTGCTAATGTTGACTTTGAAAAGTTAACTGAGAAATGACAACTGATAAATATATGCAATATGATATACCGACAATTATACAAGGATATGCCCAAGGCTACTTCTTGATGGCAAATGACGGGGAGGAAAGTTTGGGGTGGTATTCGAGCCGGCAGCGGGCGCTGATTCCCCTGGATGAAAGATTTACCTATCCGAAATCCCTGCGTCGCCAAATCAATCAAAATCGATTTTCGGTGGCTGTGAACCGCGATTTTGGGGCGGTGGTTGAGGGTTGTGCCGATCGCGAAACGACTTGGATTTCTAAGGAACTCAAGAAGATTTACTGGGGTTTGTATGAGGCCGGTTGGGCTTACAGCTTCGAGACTTGGTGCGGGGACGAATTGGCGGGCGGTATTCTCGGATTGTCGATCGGCGGTGCGTTTATTGGGGAGTCGATGTTTTACCGAATTCCCGAGGGTTCTAAGGTGGCGATGGTGAAGTTGGTGGAGAGATTGCGCGATCGATCTTATCTACTTTTCGACGCTCAAATGAACAATCCGCACTTAGAAAGATTCGGAGCTTATACTGTTAAGGAAAAACTGTACAACACTCTTTTGCAAGCAGCTTTGAAGCGCCGCTGCACGCTATTTTGAATATTCTGTAATTAGGGAAACTGCACTGCCATTTTCGCGCGGAGAGTTGCTTCAAACAATATTATAATTAAGCTGAGATACTTCTCGGAGACAACCACAATGCAAGTCACAACCGAAGAAATTATTTATCCATGCAGCGACGGTCAACCTCTGGCAGATAGCACAATTCAATACAAATTAATTGTCACAATCAAAGAAGGTTGCGAGTCGCTGTTGAAAGATGACCCAAACGTGTTTATAGCCGCCGATTTACTGTGGTATCCGGTTGAGGGTAGAACAGATATTTCTCAAGCGCCCGATGTAATGGTGGTATTTGGGAGGCCAAAGGGCGATCGGCGTTCTTACCTCCAATTTCGTGAATATAATATCCCTCCCAAAGTCGTGTTTGAGATTCGCTCTTTCAGCGACAGCCAAATAAAAATGAACAAGAAATTTTCATTTTACAATCGCTACGGAGTCGAGGAGTATTACCTTTACGATCCAGAAAGAAATCAGTTAGAAGGTTGGCAAAGAATTGAAGGAATCTTAGAACCAATTGAACCGATGGAGGGATGGATAAGTCCCAGACTGGGAGTGCGGTTTGAGTTACCAGAAGAAGGGTTAGAAATCTATCGCCCTGATGGAGAAAAGTTTCTTTCCTATTCCGAAATAAATGCAGAGCGGCTATTAGAGCGACGGCGCGCAGAACAAGAATTTCAGCGCGCAGAAGAGGCCTCGCAGCGGGCCGAACAAGAAGCTCAAAAAGCCGAACGTTTAGCCGCCAAACTGCGCGAATTGAACATCGATCCAGATAGCATCTAAGCTCGAACTAGGAGAATAAACCCGGTTTGTCAAAGAAATCGGGTTTCTGGGGATTGCAGTTATTTACTTTTTTCAGGGCGAACGGGGATATTTGGTCGATCGCCCCCCAGCTAAAATTACATATACTACAATATATAATACAGAGATTTGAGCCAAAATCCTTGGAGCTCAGAAAAATCAGAATCGAAGCCCCTTGAATGTGTAAAAATACTGAAGCAAACATTACTAAACCATGCACGGAGCAATTGTTGTGGATTCCAGATATAACCCCCAATCCATAGAAGAAAAATGGCAGCAGACATGGGCTGAGCAAAACTTAGACCAGATGCCAGAAGATACCCAAAAGCCTAAATTTTATGCCTTATCCATGTTCCCCTACCCGTCGGGAAACTTGCACATGGGCCACGTCCGCAACTACACAATCATTGATGTAATTGCCAGACTCAAGCGAATGCAAGGTTATCGGGTATTGAATCCGATGGGATGGGACGCTTTTGGTTTGCCCGCAGAAAATGCTGCCATCGAGCGAGGAATTCCCCCTGCACAATGGACTTATCAAAACATTGCCCAAATGAAAGGCTTATTTCGCCGCCTGGGTATTTCTTTCGACTGGACAAAAGAAGTTACAACTTGTTCTCCCGATTATTATCGGTGGACTCAATGGATTTTCTTGCAATTTTTAGAATCAGGATTAGCTTATCAAAAAGAAGCCGCAGTTAATTGGGACCCCATAGATCAAACAGTCTTAGCAAACGAACAAGTAGATAACGAAGGTCGTTCCTGGCGTTCCGGCGCCAAAGTCGAGCGCAAATTATTGCGGCAGTGGTTCCTCAAAATTACCGATTATGCCGAACAGTTATTAAACGACTTAGACAAATTGCCAGATTGGCCAGAAAGAGTCAAATTAATGCAAGCCAACTGGATCGGCAAATCAGTCGGCGCTTACTTAGAATTTCCGATTGTCGGCATGGATGAAAAAATCGCCGTTTTCACCACACGTCCCGATACAGTTTACGGCGTCAGTTACCTTGTTTTAGCGCCGGAACATCCACTAACTCAGCGGGTGACAACCGCAGACAGAAAAGCCGCCGTAGAAACCTTCATCAAAGAAGTCGCCGCCCAAAGCGAGATCGATCGCACAGCCGAAGACAAACCAAAGCGCGGCATCCCCACAGGTGGCAAAGCAATCAATCCTTTCAACGGCGAAGAAATTCCCCTTTGGATTGCCGATTATGTATTGTACGAATACGGCACCGGCGCAGTCATGGGAGTACCCGCCCACGACACGCGAGATTTCAAATTTGCCAATCAATATCAACTGCCAATTAAAGTAGTAATTGTAGATGATGATGAGATTCCGCTGACCGAAGCTTACACAGAACCAGGAATTATGATTAATTCCGAAAGCTTCAACGGCATGGATTCAATTAAAGGCAAAGCAGCGATTATTGACCATGCCGAAAATCAAGGTTATGGCAAAGCGCGAGTGCAATATCGCTTGAGAGATTGGTTAATTTCTAGACAGCGTTATTGGGGCGCTCCGATTCCCGTAATTCACTGTCCCACTTGCGGAACAGTCCCCGTCCCCGCATCGGATTTGCCCGTATTGTTGCCGGAGAATGTACAATTTACGGGCAAAGGTTCGCCCTTGGCAAAGATGGAAGAATGGGTAAACGTTCCTTGTCCGAGTTGCGGCACTGCGGCGAAGCGGGAAACAGATACGATGGATACTTTTATCGATTCTTCGTGGTATTTCTTGCGCTATCCCGATGCTCAAAATCAAGAGCAAGTCTTCGATACGGCTAAGACAAATGATTGGATGCCAGTGGATCAATATGTGGGCGGCATCGAACACGCCATCTTGCACTTACTGTATTCGCGGTTCTTTACCAAGGTTTTGCGCGATCGGGGTTTGATCAATTGTGACGAACCATTTAAACGCCTGTTAACTCAAGGCATGGTACAAGCAATGGCATACAAAAACCCCGTTACTGGCAAATACGTTCCCCCAGCAGATATAGACCCCGCAAATCCCAAAGATCCTCAAACTGGCGAAGCTTTGCAAGTCTTCTACGAGAAGATGTCCAAATCAAAATACAATGGCGTTGACCCCTTGGAAGTTATGGGCAAATATGGGGTAGATACGGCGCGGATGTTTATTTTATTCAAAGCGCCACCAGAGAAGGATTTGGAGTGGGACGACGCTGATGTGGAAGGGCAATTTCGCTTTTTAAATCGCGTTTGGCGCGTGGTTACAGAGTTTGGTTCACCCCCCCCAGCCGCCCCTTGCGAAGGGGGGGAGAAAGAGGTTTTAAGTAAACCTGAGAAGGATTTGCGGCGGGCGATTCACACTGCAATTAAGGAAGTGAGCGAAGATTTGGAGGGTGATTATCAGTTCAATACTGCTGTTTCTGAAATGATGAAACTCAGTAATGCTTTGAATGATGCTAAATGTAAAGATTCGCCAATTTATGCAGAAGGAATTAACACTTTGATTCGCTTGTTAGCGCCTTTTGCGCCGCATATTGCTGATGAATTGTGGCACAATACTGGTAACAGTGAATCGGTGCATACGCAAACTTGGCCGAGTGTCGATCCATCTGCGTTAATTACCGATGAAATTACGCTGGTAATTCAAGTTATGGGCAAAACTCGCGGCACAATTCAAGTCCCTTCTGGTGCTGATAAAGCTGCTTTGGAAAAGTTTGCTCGCGAGTCGGAATTGGCCAAGCGTCATCTGGAAGGTAAGGAGATTAAAAAGGTAATTGTGGTGCCTGGAAAGTTGGTTAATTTCGTGGTAGCTGGATAAAGTTGAGAAACCCGGTTTCTTCAATAAACCGGGTTTTTAATACTTTCAGTTAAGAAGTAGCCAGTCCAAAAATGAGTAATCTAACAATTTCCCGATTATGACTTACGCACTCCGCCAAAGAAACCGGGTTTTTTAGGGAATCTACTGATTCTAACAAAGTATTTTCGTAAAATACCCGGTTTCTGAGCACCGATGCCTAAGTCCTATTTAATTGTTAGTTTCAAAAAGCAATTGCACGATCGCTCCGCATTCCAATTTTAATACTGATTGAGCGCTGCCGCCATTAACGGCAATTTCTACCCAACCGTCAGAACCAGTTATGGCAATCAAATCGCCCTGTTCGCTGTCGCTGTAGGTTTTACCGCTGGGGATGCGAATTGCATCAGAACTATTGCTAATTGTTACTGACCAATTATTACCTATAATGCAATTATTAGGGATATTAGTAATTAGATTGCCAAAGCGATCGACATATTGGATGCTGCCTTCTAAACCTGTGGCTGTAACCGCACAATTTGGTATCTCTAACTGTACTAAACTTGCAGGGTCGAGATCCTCCCCCAACTCTTCCAATGCCACCCCGTTCGCCAAGTGAGCGCCCGCTGCTGCAAAAATATCGCGACCGTGAAAAGTGCTGCTGGGCTGAGGTGTGCGCCAGTATTTAGGGTTGGTGAGTTCGACAGATGCGATCGCACTTTCCCGACTCAACACCCCGCTAAACAACCCGTTATCCGGCCCGACAAGAAAGCAATTAGCACATTTAATCGCAACAGGGCGTCTCTTGCTTCCCACCCCCGGATCGACGACAGCAACGTGTACGGTTTCCGGCGGAAAATAAGCAAAAGCAGTCATCAAACAAAACCTCCCCGCCGCAATATTTTGAGATGGTATTTTGTGCGTAATGTCAATGACTTTTAACTGCGGGTTAATTTGGGCGATCGCACCTTTCATCACTCCCACATAAACATCGGTTAATCCAAAATCCGTAAGCAGAGTTATAATTCTATTTTTAGACATATATCCAAAGGTTAAAATATGGTATCACAATGGGAAAACTTTCTGCAAAACTTGGGAGAATGGCACGGTTCCTTTACCCAGTTATCGCCGCGAGGAGAGGTACTTCAAGATACTCCTAGCATTATTTCTCTCGAAGGTTTCAATGACAACAAAACAGTGCGATTGAAACTCCGTCGGTTTTACCCAAATCCTAGCGGTGTCGGCGAACCGGAAGTCAACGAACTTGTTCGAGAATTTCAAAGTTTGGGACGAGATATCCTGTTTTTTGAGAATGGAGCTTTTTGTCAGGGAACTATTCAACTAGCGCCTTATTCTGAGTGCGGTGCCGAGTTTGGTTTTATCTACAATTATCGCCGGTTGCGCTTCCCTATGATCTACAATACCGACGGCAATTTATCCAAACTTACCTTAATTCGGGAAAAACAGCCGGATAAAAATGTCCCCGAACGTCCGCCTTTAACTGTTGAAGATTTACTGGGAGAGTGGCAGGGCGAGGCCGTGACAATGTATCCAGATTCGCGTTCTCCTGACTTTTATTCTACCAATTTACAATTGCATTTGGAAAGTAGCGATCGCCTAGTGCAGAAAATTACTTTTGGCAGTAATGCTACTGTTATCACTTCTAGCGCCAGCATTGACGGTTCAGTTCTGCACTTTAACGAAGGTGCTTCGCCCGTGCAAGTTGTGCTCCTTCCTGACGGCGGTTCTTGCACTTTACCTGTTAAGATTGAATCCAGAAAACCTATATTTTTCGAGGCTGGTTGGTTAGTAGAACCTGACTTGCGGTTTCGGATGATTCGCAGTTACAATGAGCGGGGTGAATGGGTAAGTTTGACTTTAGTTACTGAACGCAAACTTAGTCATTAATTCCGAGCATTTGTTGAGGATTAAGATTGAGTCTTTTGCCCAGGCAAGATGCCCGCCCCACCATAAAATTGATATATTGTGGAACGGGCATCTTGCCCGTTCTAAAAATAGTACAAGATACCAGCACTACAAACATTTTTCCAATTTAGGAACCGGATTTTGTTTCCTGGGTTTGTGATTGAATCACCGCACTCCAGTCATCATTGTTAACAGCCGCTTCCAAATCCTTAGCCTGTTCGCCATCACTTTTGGCGGCTGTTTCTAACTCTTTGGTAAGAGTGGAATCTGCCATTGCTTTGCGTAATTTTAGCTTTTTTTCTTCATAAGCTTTTTGTTCCTCAGCAGACATAGCAGCGCGCGCAGCTTGACCTACCGTAGCCGCCCACATTTCGCTTTCAGCACCGTTTCCAGGCGGAATGCTGCCAATTTCTGCTATCCAAGTATCCCGCAAACTTTCCATTTCTTCCCGCTTCGGGAATTTGAAAGTTTGCACGCGCAGAAAAGCACAATTTTCTGCGCCATTTTGGGCGATGTGACCGTTGATTGAAAGCAGGATATTTCGCGAATAGCCGATAAACTGAGTGTTGCGGGAAATATCCATTACAGCGTAAACGCCGGCGACTTTCGCATTAGTTGCCAAATCGCGCCACGTATCGATCGACATTACTTGCGTGCCGTCATTTTCTAATTCAGAAATAGTCGCTGCTGCGCTGTGTTCTGACTCGGAACTGTATAAAAAATTGTGCAGTCCTTCATGGGCGACAGGTACGTTTTGATGTTCAATTGCTACGTCTCGATCGGCATTCACTTGATTAGCTTCCATTAAATTCAATCCCTCAAAAAATGTCAACTTTACTCATTAAATCCCACTTTCAAGGGCGGGCAAGATGCCCACCCCACAATAAAGTTCTCGTAGAACAGGCAAGATGCCTGTTCTATTGTTTTTTTTGCCCTTATATAGCAATCCTAAATGAGATGTAAGGGTAGTGTGCCCGTGCCTGCCCCAGCATTATGGAGACAACTACGGGGGGTTTACCCCTACAAGAATTACACAAATGATGCGAGGATTGCTATATACTTAACTTACGGCAATTTGTTGCAATTCCTCGTCAGTCAATTTAACTTCGAGCGCCTGCACAGAGTCCTCAATACTCGATACTTTGGTCGCACCGGGAATCGGAACGACGCAGGGCGATTGAGCCATCAACCAAGCTAATACTATACAATAAACTGAAACGTTTTTTTCTGCAGCTAATTTGGCGATCGCGGGCATATCTTGCAAGCTTGTGGCGCGGCGGCTTCCTCCCAAAGGACTCCAGGGAAAAAATGTCAGTTTTTCGGTTTCGCAATATTCCAGTACGCCGTCTGATTCCGGCTGTCTGTGCCACGGATTATATTGATTCTGAACAGAGACAATTTCTACTGTATCGCGGGCGCGTTTGATCTGCTCTACAGAAAAGTTGGAAACTCCAACAAATCGGATCATTCCTGCTTCTACTGCTTCTTTTGCAGGTGCTAGGGCTGCTTCGATGGTATAAGCGGGATCGGGCGAGTGATATTGCCAAAGGTCGATCGGTTCCTTGCCGCCTAATGCTTCAAAACTTTCGCGAATTGTCTTGCGTAAATGGTGGGGGTTGCCGTTCCGCGTCCAAGCACCTTGAGGCCGCATTAAGCCGCCTTTAGTTGCCACAGTAACGGCCCTAACATCTCCGCTATACTGTTCCAAAGCTTTGGCAATCAGGTGCTCGTTGTGGTGTTTGTCGGATTGATCTTGGCAGTAGGAATCTGCGGTGTCAATTAGGGTGACACCCAAATCGAGGGCGCGGTGGATGACTGCAATTGATTGCGATTCTGGCGGTCTGCCGCTTAAGGACATTGGCATACCTCCAAGACCGATCGCGCTGATAGTAAAATTACTGTTACCCAGTTTTTTTCTTTTCATTGGTTTGCCTGCGTTTGCGTGGTTTATTTCCAGTTTACATTTCAAGGATAAGTTGAAATCTTACATTTATTTAACTATCTAAGTAAATAGAAACAAATATTTTTTAGATAAGCTGTTTTGTATTGAAAATGTATATTTCACTTCCCTATTCCGCACGTGCCAAATCCTCTCCCTCTCAAACATAATAGAGAATCTAGATCGGCAGCAGCTTACCTACCTGCTTAACTAGCTGGAAGCGCTGGTGTAAAAGCGGAGTGCAAATTGCCAGAAGTAGCGGGAAAAAAATAACAGCCCGATCGCCAATATTCCCGCCCCTGCGATCCAAACGATCTCACCTCTCCCCAGCATGGCTTCTGCAGGCACAGTCGTCAAGAAGGCAACGGGAACTACGAAAGTGAAGAAAAATCGATAAGCTGCAGGATAAGCGGCCATGGGAAATCTACCCGCTTCTAACAATCCTTCGAGAACTTCGGTAACATTGTAAATTTTGACAAACCAAATGCTGGTTGCCCCTAACATAAACCATATACTGTAAAGAGTAATAGTTCCGAATAACAGCGGTATTGCTGTTAAAAAATAGTTGCCGATTGCTACTCCCAATTTGTTAGCAGCATACAGCAGCAATACTGTGCCCAAGATTAAATCTGGGATTCCCCAAGGCGAAACTGTGTTTGCAGATAGCCAGAATTGGGAACTGATGGGTTTGAGGAGTACGAAATCGAGAGTACCTTGCTGAACTCGATCGACAATACGGCTGAGATTAGGTGCTAGAAACGTTGACGAAAACCCCTGCAAAATCGTGAAAATGCCGAGTACAACTAAAGCCTCTTCCCATTTCCATCCCGAAAAAGTGTAGCCTGTACGATAGAACAAAAATAGCCCAAACAAGCTGCCCGCAAGATTTCCGAGACTGCTGATGGTCGCGAGGACAAAGTTGATGCGGTATTCTAGTTCCGCTGCGATCGCCGCACCCCAGAACAATTTCAGTACGTGCAAATATCGTCCCATGTTTATAGCCATTTTTTGCGGTGTAAATACTTAGATTGCATCTTATTGTAAAGCTTGTGTTAAGTTAACTGCTGTACAGGCTGCTCTTTTAACTATAATTTTAAATTATTGAGCCCCCTTAGTTAAGTTGTTTTACTAACACGCAGTATTAACTTATCTAACAATATTTAAACAAAAATTACAATTATTAATTTAAGTTAATCCTAAGCCCATATATTTTGGCAATTATTAAGAATAATTGATGTTTTTACACCAACAATCCCTTGATTGATTGGAAAGACTAATATGTTACAATTCTTAATCTTATAAAGATTTGACAAATATCTAACCATAGGGTGCGTGACGGTGACTAATCATTGTACCGCAGCCCTTTACTATTGACTATCACGCACCGCTTTACCTAGGTAATATTTTTCTTACCAGCCACAGAATTCTGGGGAATATTTTTCTCGCCAGCGGCAGGATACCCAGTATCAATCGGCCAAACATTAAACTGAAAAGCAAACTCCAGATAATCGTTGCGGTTAAGGGATGAAGCGGAAGAAAAAAAATCGGGTTGCCATTTAATGGGTTTAGCTTTGATTAGGTGATAGCTGGCTGAAAAGATTTGTCCGCCGCCGATCGCGGTTGCGACAAAAAGATGATATTCTCCAGTTGGCGAGAGCGCTTTTTCTCTTTGTCTTCCTTCTTCCTGCCGATTTCGATTTGTTCTCGATTGCGCTCTTTCTGCTCTTGTTCCTTTTGCTTGTATAATTCTATTTGTTCGTGATCGCGCTGACCTTTCCATACCAAAAAACGATCGCCTGCGCGTTGAGAAAAAGAGATTAAGTGCGATCGACCTTTCCATCCCAAAATGCGATCGCCTGGGCGTTGAATTCGTAGGTTAGTCGATCGCACTAGCTCTACTTTTCGCCAAAAAAATGCCCTTACCAACTAAATGTTAAAATCTGTCTCGATCGACAACTACTTACCGCGCCCTGGCTTACAGTCTGCGAACCCCAACGCTAAGCGAGTCAAGAAAACTGGCGAGATCCATTTCTACGAAAGCTTCTATGGGATACTAAATAGCCGCCGCGCGGGTAATGAGGGCGATGCGGATGCGATCAGGTAGGTAAGCGAGGATGGATTGAGCGTTAGCCGGAATTTGCGGGCTGCTTGCGGTTGTCCGTCGGTCATGAAGATGGGGAGCGATCGCAACTGAGCGCTGCTAATCTCAAGGATGCTACCATAGATTAACAGTTACTATGTCTTTATAGGTAAATGACATGAACGCTAAAGAATTGCTCATTAAAAAAGTGGATAATATCCCCGAATTTATATTAAAAGAAGTTGGGGATTTTCTGCAATTTCTCAAAGTCAAGTATGATAAAGATAAGTTAGAAGCAAGCCTGCTAAGTGAATCTTATTTGCAAAAAAACTGGTTAAGATTAGAGGAGGATGAAGCATGGCAGAATTTGTAAAAGGTGATGTGATAGTTATTCATTTCCCATTTTCAGATTGAACACAAGCCAAACGCCGACCGACTTTAGTCATAGGAACTTTGGCAGGAGACGATCTAATTCTTTGTCAGATTACTAGCCAGACGCTCGCCGATCGCTATGCTATTACCCTTGAAAGTAGTGATTTTAGCGAGGGCGGACTTAACCAAACCAGCAACATTAGACCTAATCGCTTGTTTACCGCTGATCGAGAAATTATACTTTATAAAGCTGGTAAGCTTAAACCTGAGAAGTTGAACGAGGCGATCGCCAAGATAGTTGAAATTCTTCACCAGTAATTCTCTATTGTCAAGCGTTCCTCAGCTCACAATGCTGTTTGACTAGATTGTGTTGTGCGATCGCCTGCGCGTTCAGAAAAAGACATAAAGTGCGATCAACATTTCCAGACCAAAAATGTGCTCGCACTCACACTCCCAACCACAGATCGCCCTTCTCATGCCACTCCTGGCGATCGCCCCATCACCTATAATTTTAATTAACATCCTGTCCCTCCCTTAAGCAGGGCTGGGGGGACAGGATGGGAGGGGAAACGAGATTTAAAGCGATCGATAAACGCGATAGTTAATTTCAGGGAAAATATTATCAATCTCCTCAACCTTCTCCAACCAACCCGAATCAACTTTGCCTTCTTTCACTTCATCGTACAGCTTGTGAAAGCGCATTAAGTGCGATCGAGTCCGCCGCACTGCATAGGGCACCATCGTCCCTGTACGCATGATAAATGCCCAGTCAGAAGATTGAGCTAGCAGCACTTCCCGCGCCGCCTGGTTCAAAGCACGATATTGCAACTCATCTTCCGGTTCCATACTTCCCAACTCAATCATCCGTTCGGCAGCCTTGTGCAAATGCGGGTAAATCCAAGCATTCGTCTCATTCAACCAATACTCGTGGAAACCCCGGAAACCCCAACTCGACTGAGACGGGCGGCACACTTGCTGAGTCCGATTTCCCCGCAAATAATCGGCTAAGTGCGTCATCTCGTAGGTATTTTGGTCGTACCAACTCTTGCGGAAGAGGTAATCTAAGAACCAAGGCCCTTCGTACCACCAGTGACCGAAAAGTTCGGCGTCGTAAGGCGAAACAATAATCGGTGGACGCTGCATAATCCCGTTCAGATGCTCGACTTGGCGTTCCCGGTTAAAAGCAAAGTTGCTGGCGTGTTCGGCTGCTTTTTCCCTTGCCCAGTAAGGATCGTACAACTGTTTATCGCCTAAACCCAATCCGCGACCGGTGATTTTGTGATATTTAATCCCGGTATTTTTCCGCTGGCCGTTGGGCATGATGTAGGGCTTAATGTAATCGTAGTCAGCTTCCCAGCCCAAATCTTTGTAAAATTCGCGGTATTCGGCGGCCCCTGGATAGCCGACTTCGGAAGACCAAACCTGCTGCGAGGATTCGTGATCCCGGCCGAAGGCTGCTACTCCGCATTCGGTGAAAATTGGGGCGTAGCTGCCGTAGCGGGGACGCGGGCGGGCGTAGAGGATGCCGTGACCGTCTGTAAGAAAGTAGCGGAGGCCGGCGTCGGCTAACATCCGTTCTAAGCCTTCATAGTAGGCGCATTCGGGCAGCCAAATACCTTTTGGTCGGCGGCCGAAGTTTGCTTCGTAGTTGTCGCAAGCTACTTGAATTTGTGCCCAAACTGCTTCGGGGTACATTTTCATCAGCGGTAGGTAGCCGTGGGTGGCGCCGCAGGTGATGATTTCGAGGTTGTTGGTATCTTGGTGTTCTTTGAAGGCTTTGACTAAATCTCGATCGTACTTTTCCCAAAAGTTGCGGACTTGAGAGAAATGGGCGGCGTAATGTTCTGCCAAATAGCGGAGGTGGCCGTTGCTGCTATTGTGTTCGATTTCGAGATCCGCTAATTCTTCGAGTTTAGCTAAGTGGTCGTCGAAGCGGTCTTGCAGCAAGGGGTCACGCAGCATGGCAACCAAGGGCGGCGTCATGCTCATGGTAATTTTAAAGTCGATGCCGTCGCGCTTGAGCCCTTCAAAGACTTGCAGCAGGGGAATGTAGGTTTCCGCGATCGCCTCAAACAGCCATTCTTCTTCTAAAACGTAGTCGCTTTCGGGGTGGCGGACAAAGGGCAAGTGGGCGTGGAGAACGAGTGCGAGGTAGCCAATAGTCATAAAAAAATTTGGTAAGTGGGAAACGAGCGTGTCTTTAGACCGCTCGTGGGAAACGGCTAGGCGGTTTCAACCGCCGTGAATCTTTCCATTACACGGGGATTGCTAGATGGGAGTGTACTTTTGTAATGTACTTTCAGTGGGACAATTACCACATCCAACCTCGCAACCTGCGATCGCATAATGTTCGCTCCTTTATGAGCCTCTATGAGAGGGGTAATGTTAGCTTGCGCCTGAGTTAAGAGCCGATACTATATCTAGGAAACTGATTTAACCCAATAAGTCTGTTTAATCCTAAATTTCGCTTGGCAAGGAACTAGCGAGAGCATTCCCTGGTAGGCCTTTAACTCTTACCGTTAACGTAGTACGCAGGTACGCCTCTGGTCAACTATGGTTTAAGTCTTAGGCCCGAAGCAAGAAGCGTATCTAGAGACCGGGGTCATTGACATTGATTTGGATGCCGTAGTTATTAACTGACGCCAGTTAGGCACAGCTTTAAAATATTTTAAGATTTTATGCTGAAACGGGACTCACAAAATGCCGTGTTTTTTTAATGGCCTTTCTCTAACAAACTAAATGTCAGCAAATTCTGATTTTCTGCTTGCTGTCGGATTAGGGTTGCTGCTGTTTGAGAGTCTACTGGCTTTGAGAAAAAGAATCCCTGGGCGTACTCACATTTTAACCCTTTTAGTATAGATAGTTGCGAGGCTTCTTCGACTCCTTCGGCTACTACATCCATGCCTAAATTGTGGGATAAAGTAACGATCGACCGCACAATTTCTGTCGGATCAATGCCTCCTTTACTGAAATCGAACTCACCTCCCATCCTGCTAACAAAAGAGCGGTCTATTTTTAAGGTATTGGTGGGGAAGCGGTGCAGGTAGGAGAGCGAGGAATAGCCGGTGCCGAAATCGTCAATGCACAAGTCTATGTTTCGGGTTCTGAGCTGCACCAGCATTGCTGTTACTGAGTCGGAATTTTCTATGAGTACGCTTTCGGTAATTTCTAGTTTTAAACTGCTGCCGTCGAGGTGAGTTTCTGCGAGAACTCGATCGATGTATTCGATTAAATCTGGCTGAGAAAACTGTTTGACAGAAATGTTGACGCTAACGCTCAACGGGGGGTGGCTGGGAAATAGCTGCTGCCACTGGCGGATTTGGTGGCAAGCTGTGCGAAGTACCCAGCGGCCGAGGGGTACGATCAAGCCGGTTTCTTCGGCGATGGTGATGAATTCGCCGGGGGGAACTAAGCCGCGTTCTGGATGCTGCCAGCGCACTAGAGCCTCAAAACTGGTAATAGTGTTATTGGCGATCGACACGATCGGCTGGTAGTGAATAATAAACTGGGGCGCTGGGGATAAGGGAGGTAAGGCTGATTCGGGGGAGGAGGGAAAGTCTTCTTCTCTGATCGGTTCTCTAATTGATTCGATCGCCCGCCGCAGGTCGTTTTCTAGCTGCAATAGCCGCAAAGCGTGGGCGTGCATGGAACTGTTGAAAACTTCGTGTCGGGATCGGCCGAGTTCTTTGGCGCGGTACATTGCTGTGTCGGCGTCGCGCAGCAGGGTTGTCGGTTCCACGTATTCGCCAGAACTCAAAGCTATGCCGATGCTGGCGGTGATAAATACTTCGTGTCCGTCTAGAAGGATAGGGGAGGTGATTTTCTTTTGCAGACGGTTGACAATGGTGGTAGCTTCATTGATGCCCTCGATGTCTTCTAACAACAGCACAAACTCGTCTCCTCCAAGGCGAGCCACTGTATCTCCGACCCTCAGACAAGCTTCCAGACGCCGCGCGATCGATACTAGCAGTTGATCGCCGATGGCGTGGCCGAGGGAATCGTTGACTACTTTAAATCTATCTAAATCGAGAAACAGCACGGCAAACAAGTAGTCTTTGCGCCGTTTTGCCATCCTCAGAGCGTGTTCGAGCCGATCGGTAAATAGCGATCGGTTGGGCAATCCGGTGAGGGCGTCGTGAAAAGCATCGTGCAGCAGTTGTTCTTCGGCGAGTTTGCGCTGAGTGATGTCGTGACAGTTAATCACGATTCCCTTGACTGCGGGATCGTACAGCAAGTTGGTGGCTACAGCTTCTACATAACACCAGGAACCGTTGCGGTGGCGGACTCGGTACTCAACTGGGCACTGGCTTCTTTTGGGGTTTTCAATGGCTTTGTGGAGGGTTTCGGTGATCGTGGCGCTGTCGTCGGGGTGAACTATTTCTAAGGCGCTGCGGCCGATCGCCTGGTGGGGTGCGTATCCTAAAATTCGCTTGACGGAAGGGCTGATGTAGCGGAAGATTCCTTCGGCGTCGAGAATGATCGTGATGTCTGTGGCATTTTCAATCAGCGAGCGAAATCGCTGTTCGCTTTGGCGCAGTGCTGATTCTGCTTGTTTGCGATCGCTGATGTCGAGGGCTACTCCGTCTATAATTACGTCGCCGTTTTCGTTTTTGGAAAATTTAGCGCTGTCTTGAACCCACTTGACCTCCCCAGATCTCAGAACGATGCGGTACTGGCGATCGCACGGCAAAAGACTCGCTCTCGATGATGCTACGAGGCTGTCAGACGAGCTTTTGTCCTCTGGATGGATGATTTCGGTCAAGAGTTCCGGGTGCAAAATCACTTCTTCAGCCCCGAACCCAGTAACTTCGCGCACGCCCGGACTGATGTAGGGCATGGAGATTGTGCCATCGGAATGCAGCACGGTGCGGTAGACTGAGCCGGGAATGTTGGCTGCCATTGTGGCTAGCTGCTGCTGGATGCCGCAGACTGCTGCTTCGGCGCGCTTGCGTTCTGCAAGTTCGGTTTGGGCTTGTTGGTAGAGTTCGGCTTGGTGGATCGCGATCGCGCACTGATCGGCTATGGCTTTGAGTAGGGAGAGTTCTTCGACGGTCCAAGAGCGCGCCCGATCGCACTGATAGAGGCTAATTCCTCCCAAAAATGACTCCTGGTAGAGCAGTGGGGCGATCGCGACGGAGCGAAACCCTACCAACTGTGCGGATTCTTGCAGCGACGGGCACAGTGTCGATAACTCGTCGATGATCAGGGTTTCCCCAGCCGCGAGATCGGATCGGTAGTGCTCAGCCACTTTGCAATTTAGCCCGACGAACCGTTCTCTGTTGGATGCTTTGCTGATGTAGCGAACTCTGATTCCGCCTTCAGCATCTGGCTGCAAGATGGCGCAGGCGGTGATTTCGAGAGCTTCGTGCAGTTGATCTGCTGTGGTTTGCAGCACTTCGTCGAGTACAAGGGTGAAGCGCATGGCTTGGAGGATGCGGTTGACGATCGCTTCTCGCTGAGCTTGCCGCTGAATTTGGGCGATCGCTTCTTGTTGCTGGCGCCGCATTTTGTATTCTTGGAGCGATCGTTCTAAGACTGTTGGCAACCTAAACAGCCGCCCTTTTAATACGTAATCTGTCATTCCGGCTTTGAGGCACTCAACTGCCGCTTCTTCTCCCAAACTTCCCGTTACTAAAATCAAGGGTATGTCTTGCCCTAATTCCTGCATTAATTTCAACACTTCTAAACCGTTGAAGCCTGGGAGGCGGTAATCTGAGAGTACAGCATCGTACTTGCAATTCTCCAGCAGTTTTCTGCACTCTGTTGCTGTTTCTGCCATGTCGCACTTAAAATTTACCCCCCCCGATTCTAAGGCGAGCACTATTAATTCCATATCTTCTGCCATGTCTTCGATAATCAACAATTTTAATGTTGATTCCGCTACCATTTTTAGTAGATAGTTGGTCTGATTTATATCTAACATAAGGTATTCGGGAGGTTTTCAATTGGTTATTCGTGTTTTTGCTAGTAATTTTTTAGACTGAGTTTGGTTATTAATTTTATCTCGATATTTTTAGCAAAATCAATTATATACTCTACTCGCAAGACCTTTATTTAGCATCGGTAGTCGAGGGCTGACCGAACCCATTGGGGATCATCCCAATTTTTCAAAGAGCGTTTTTTAGGAGTACGAGCATCTTGCACCGCTAAGCCTAGCTCTTTCGCTTTCATTCCTGACAGTGAACACTTCTGTCACACCACAATTCGGATGCTCTCACCGATTGTGACTTATTTAAGTGTATAAGAGTTTTAAATTTTGAATTTAAAACTCTTATACACTTAACTTATGAATCTATATTACCGTTTGAGATTGTTTGCGCTAGTTTAAAGTAAAACGTGGCTCCTTGACTAGGTAGGCTTTCGGCCCAAACCGTGCCGCCGTGGCGGTGAATAATCCGCTGGACGATCGCCAAACCGATGCCCGTACCTTCAAATTCTCTCTGGGAGTGCAGCCTCTGAAAGGCTCCAAACAGGCGATCGGCGTATTCCATCGGAAAACCCACCCCGTTATCCTTGACAAAAATCGTCCCATCCGGTAGACCCTCAATAACTATTGTAGCCGGAGTGCGTCCGCGGCTGAACTTGACGGCGTTGCTAATCAAGTTGCTGAACACTTGTTGCAACAAGGTTGGATCTCCCATTACTGTCGGCAAATCTCCGACGGCAAATTCAACGCTGTGGGGAGTTTGGGCCGGATCGGCGACGGCTGGGGGTTTAGTCAATTTAATCGCATTTTGTACCAAACGGCTCAGATCGATCGGAATTTGCCTCAACTCGGTGCGACTCACCCGCGACAGGGCGAGCAAACCGTCAATCAACAGGCTCATTTTTTGGCTGCTGTCTTCAATTACTTCCATATAGTGAACTATTTTGCGATCGCTCAAAGCCTCAGTTAACTCTAGCCGCTGTTTCAACGCTTCTACAAAACCTGAAATATGTCGCAAAGGTGCACGCAAGTCGTGGGAAACTGAGTAAGAAAAAGATTCTAATTCTTGATTGGCAGCTTCTAATTGCTCTGTGCGTTCTGACAAAGCTTGTTTTGTCTCTACCAACTCAGTGATATCGCGAGAAGTACCAATTAAAGCATAAACCTTGCCGTCTATATTTCTGAGGGGAATTTTAAAAGTATCGTAGTAAGTCGTCTCGCCAGCCATCACAAATTTATCCTGCAAGTGCATAGTTTCGCCTGTTTCAAATACCTGCGAATTTTCCCTACAAAATTGTGCGGATCTGCCTGGGGAAAAACATTCAAAAATAGTTTTGCCCTGCATCTCTTTCCTGCTATTTAATCCAGCAGTTTGGGCAACCGATTGATTGACAAAAGACAGTCGCATATTCTCGCGATTTACCACAAAAATGTGATCGGGCAAAGCATCAAAAAATGTCTCTAATTCTGCGGTACGCTGAGCGACTTGAGCTTCTAAAGTTTCGTTGAGTTCTTTGAGTTTAAATTCTACTCGTTTGCGTTCGGTGATATCTTGACCAATTCCGATACAACTGCCGTCTGAGAGACGAACATTTGCCCAAGAAGTGTCGATAATTCGCCCGTCTCTAACTTGTGTTTTGAAGTCGCTCCACTTCTGATTTGCTGCTTGGATTTCATCCAAAACATATTGACGGTATTCTGGCTGCGGATAAAATTCTGCCAAGATATCACGGTTTTTGATTTCTGCCAAACTCCAGCCTAGCACTTGTTCCCAGTGGCTGTTTACCCAGTTTATTTGACCATTTTTATCTAAGAAAGCGAGCATGATCGGCACGTTGTCGAAGATAGTTTGCAGCAGTTCTTTTTGCTGTTTTAATGATTCTTCGGCTTGTTTGCGATCGCTGATGTCGAGTACGGAACCGATAATTTGACTCATTTGTCCGTCGGGCGTTCTTTTGAAGATTGTAGAGCGATCGTGCACCCAGCGCCATTCCCCATTTTTGTGTTTAATTCTGTAGTCTCTGTCATCCGTTTCATAGGGATTGCTGCTGTATTTGAGCCGCTCCATACCTGTAATTAGCTTTAACATATCATCGGGATGAATTAAGCTAGCTAAAGCGTCTGTACCCAAATCTTGCAATTCTTCGGGAGTGTATCCCAGCATCGCTGTGACCGATTCATTTGCATAAATATTTTTGTTTTCTACTGCATCGTAAATGTAAAGGAAGTTAGGGATAGTTGTCAGGATACTCTCTAAAAGTTGTTGATGCTTTTGCAGTTCTGATTCTGCCTGCTTCCGCTCGCTTAAGTCCAGCACAAAACTGACGCCTAACTGCTTCGTTCCTTCTAAAAATGTGCTGCCCAGCAGCACCGGAACGCGGCTACCATCGGAGCGTATAAATTCTTTTTCAAAGGGGACAACAGTATTTCTAGCCTTCAGTTCGGCAACTTTTTCTGTATCTAAACGCACGTATTCTGGCGGTGTCATTTCTTGCCAGTTAATTTTTCCGGCAAGCAGCTCGTCCCGCGTATAATTTACCGTGTTTAAAAAAGCGGCGTTGGCATCTATAATGTGGCCGTTAAGATCCCAAAAAATTAAGCCGATCATATTAGAATCAACTATGGCTTTAAATTTGGATTCGCTTTTTCGCAACTGATCTTCGACTTGTTTTAGTTCTGTAATGTCACGGGAGATGGATAAAACTGTTTCTACTGAATTGCCTTCAGCAAACTCGGGAATGACTCGACAGTGGTAATATTTTATGCCCTCGGAAGTGGGAAACTCAAATTCTATAGTTTCTTGTTTGCCACTACTAAAAACTTTTATAAAAGCCTCATCCCACCGGCTGCATAAGTGCGGTGGTATTCCTGATTCTTGGTTGGTTTTGCCAATCAAATTTTCGGCATTTTTTCCAAGAGTTGATTCTACTGCTGGGTTGATATAAAGGAGGCGTAGTTTACGATCGAACCGGGCGATAATATCGGTCGCATTTTCGGCGATGGCGCTGAAAGCTTGTTCGCGCCGATGCAGTTCTTCTTGAGCGCGCTGGAACTCGGTTATGTCTCTGGCAAATGAGAGAATTGAAACTACTGTTCCCGATTCATCGATGAGTGCAGAATTGTACCATTCGCAGTAAATTATCGAGCCATCTTTGGTATAGTTGCGGTTGCGGCAAACGTTGCGGGTTTCTCTGCTGTGTAACAGTTCATTTGTAGCGGCGCACACTTCCTCGAAGTCTTCTTGATAAACTATTGACCATTCGTGCCAGTATTTGCCGATTACTTCTGCTGCACTCCAGCCAAATATTTGTTCTGCCATTGGCGACCACCGCACTACCCGAAATTCTTTGTCCCACTCTACAACTGCCATTGGTAAGTTTTCTAGATGAAATTCCCGCCGCGAGTTGGCTTTTTTTATTTGAGTTTGAAGTTGCTGGCGGAGTTGCTTAGCCTCGGTCAAGCGATCGCTAATTTCCTGTGTGTTTGCTGAGCCGGCGTTGGCAAGGTGAGCAATGGTTTCTGCTGTTTGTTTTTCGAGTTCGTTCCAAGCGAGTTCGAGGGCTAATTCCGCCTGCTCTAGCTCAGTGATGCTGTTCTGAAACAGTTTGGCACTTTCAACTGGAATTTCAGGCATAGTTTTGACACTTAGGCAAGTGTTACTTTGAGAGTTCAAAATTAAAGCTTAAAAAATAAAAATATGTAATTTCCTGTTAAATTATACATTTTTAATTTTTAGTCTGTGCGTGGAGCTGATCGTTGGAAGCGGCGGGCGTTATTAAATACTGCCAGTCAAAGGATTTGGGGTGCAGATTGATCAGCAATTGTGGTGGATGGATCTAAAACTCTCCTGGATAAGGGAAGGGTGCGGGCAGGAGCAGGCGCTAAGTATATTTTTGCACAGAGTTGTTGTTTGGGGGCGATCAAAAGGAGAGCGGCGTGGCTGGGGGCGTGGGTCGATCGCGAATCTGTAGCAGGGCGTTGCCTATGCAGATATCCATTTGTCTCAACTAAACACGCTTTCCCCAAGTACGTCAGGGGTTTAAACCTGCCGAACTCAGGGTTTGACGCGCTTGTTGACACCAATGAAACCGCGCCTACCTCCAAATACTCTCCAATCACTTTGGTCAATAAAAAGCTAAAATAAAATCTAAAGTTATTCAGTCTTTTAAATTGCTTATGACTGCTTCTGCACCCTCTTCGATAAAAAACCGAACTCAGTACGAAGCCATTATCGGCCTCGAAACTCATTGTCAATTAAGTACCAATACTAAAATTTTCTCCAGTTCTTCTACAGAATTTGGCAATGCCCCAAATACTAACATTGACCCAATTTGTATGGGAATGCCGGGAGTTTTGCCCGTATTAAATCAAAAAGTGCTGGAGTATGCGGTGAAAGCAGGGCTGGCTCTCAACTGCGAAATCGCACCTTACAGTAAGTTTGACCGCAAGCAATATTTCTATCCCGATTTACCGAAAAATTATCAAATTTCTCAGTTCGATTTGCCGATCGCTACTAACGGTTGGCTAGAAATTGAACTCGTGGATGAGACGGGAAATTCTACTAGAAAAAAAATCGGGATCACTCGCTTGCACATGGAGGAAGATGCCGGAAAATTGGTTCACGGCGGCAGCGATCGGCTCAGCGGTTCTACTTATTCAATGGTGGATTACAACCGCGCCGGTGTGCCTCTAATCGAAATTGTTTCGGAACCGGATTTGCGATCGGGTGCGGAAGCTGCCGAATACGGTCAAGAATTGCGCCGGATCGTGCGCTACATCGGTGTTGGCGACGGGAATATGCAGGAAGGTTCGCTCCGGTGCGACGTGAATATTTCGGTGCGCCCCGTGGGCAGAAAAGAGTTCGGCACGAAGGTGGAAATTAAAAATATGAACTCTTTTAATGCGATCGAACGGGCGATCGATTATGAGATCGAGCGGCAAATTCAAGCTGTGGAAAATGGCGAAACCATCATTCAAGAGACCCGGCTTTGGGATGAAAACAAGCAGTGTACTTTCAGTATGCGGGTTAAGGAAGGTGCGAGCGATTATCGGTATTTCCCGGAACCGGATTTGCCTCCGATCAAAGTTTCGGCCGAGCAATTGCAGGATTGGCAAGCTCAACTGCCAGAATTGCCGGCCCAAAAGCGCAATCGCTACGAAACTGAGCTCGGTCTTTCTCCCTACGACGCGCGGGTGCTGACTGACGACAAAGCGGTGGCGGAGTATTTTGAAAAATCGATCGCCGCCGGCGCTGTGGCTAAACAAGCTGCCAATTGGGTGATGGGCGATATTACTGCTTATCTGAAAAATGAAAAGCTGGCGATCGGAGAAATTCCTTTCCAACCGCAGGATTTAGCCGAACTGCTGGGGTTAATTGATGCCGGTACGATCAGTGGCAAAATCGCTAAGGATATTTTGCCGGAATTGCTGGCAAACGGTGGTTCGCCTCAGAAGTTTGTTGAAAGCAAGGGTTTGATTCAAATTTCGGATACGGGGGCGATCGAGCAAGCGATCGATGCCGTGTTGGCAGCCAATCCCAAGGAGCTGGAACAGTACCGAGCCGGTAAAACTAAGCTGCTGGGCTTTTTTGTCGGCAAGGTGATGAAGGAAACGGGCGGCCGCGCCGATCCCAAACTGACGAATGAGCTGCTGACGGCCAAGCTTAACGCCCCAGGCTAAGCAGTCGTTAAGGGGGTCGTGTAGCGGATACAGCAGCGGGCGATCGGTTTTTCCCGATCTCGCCCTTCTGGGGGGATCGTAACTTTATAATTAATCTACATTTCTTTACAACATCTTCACGTTTGGGGGTGACACCCCTCATCCCCATCATGTTATATTGTGTTATGTAGATGCACCCTGATGGCAGAGAGAGTTACTTAGGTAGCTCTCTCTTTTTTTGGTCTTTTTTTTTGCACGGACGTGAAAATACGGATCGGGGAGAGGGGGGTTGGCCATACCGATTCCCGATTACTGATTACCGATTAGCAATTACCGCTTTGAGTCGATTAATATCAACTTTAGTTATTAACTAATTTTGACATTATGAGCGAACAAGCTAGCGAGCTAATCAAGCAGGGGATTTCGCAATATCAGGCACGCCAATTTGAGGCGGCGCTGGGTTCTTGGCAGGAAGCGCTGGCGCTGTATCGCTCAATGGACGATAAGCGGCGATCGGGTGCCGCGCTGGGTAATATGGGCGTAGCTTACGAAGCGCTGGGAAATTATGCTCAGGCGATCGACTGCTACCAGCAGCATTTGCTGTTAGCGCGGGAAATTGGGGATCGCCGGGGCGAGGCCAATGCTTTGGGAAATCTGGGCAATGCTTGCTGTGCTCTTGAGGATTTTTCTGGTGCTATTAATTACCAGCAACAGCGTTTGGCGATCGCGCGGGACACTGGCGACGGGCGCTCTGAATTGGAAACTTTGGGCAATTTGGCGCTAGCTTACGATGCTAAGGGTGATTTGCCTGGTGCGATCGAATGTTATCACGAGCAGTTGTCGATCGCGCGCACCAGCAAGGACGATCGCATTGAGCGCAATGCTCTCAAGAATTTGAAGCTTGCTTACAAGTATTTAGCAGATTACGAGAAGGCTAACCAGTACCGACAGCAGCAATTGGCGATCGTCCGCGAACTATTTTTAACTGATAAAAATAAGAGTTTTGTACAACTTGCAGAAACAGTGGGTTTGAATCCAATTGAAGATTTTGCTGGAGCTAATTTAAGCGGTTTTGACTTGCACTACACTGATTTTAACGGTGCGGATTTGCGCGAAACCAACCTCCGAGGCGCTGATTTGACTTTGGCTGATCTCAGCGGTGCTTTGCTGAGCGCTGCTATTTTAATTGATGCTAATTTGTGCAATGCTAATTTGCGGGATGCTGAACTCAGCAGCGCCAATTTGAGCGGTGCTGATTTGCGGACAAAGCTGCCACGGGCGAATTTGAGCGGTGCAAATTTAACCGGCGCAAATTTAAGCAGTGCTTATTTACCGAATGCGATTTTAGTAAATGCAAATTTGACAAATACTGATTTCAAGAATGCTGATTTAAGCGGTGTTAATTTGAGTGGTGCGAATTTAAACGGTGCTGATTTGAGCCGCGCTGATTTGACAAGTACGGTGGTTAAAAATGCTAATTTTTCTGGTTGTGTGGGAATTTCGGAAGCCGTGAAGGTTGAATTAAGGACACGGGGCGGGATTTTTGAGTAGAATTTATTGGAAAGGTTGGTAATTGTAGAGGGTAACAAAAGCTATGACTGCCGTAACTGCAAAACGATTCTCAATCGGAGAATATCACCGTTTGGGAGAACTGGGATTTTTCGCCCCCGATGAGCGAGTTGAATTGATTCGCGGAGAAATTATCATTATGGCTGCTAAAGGTACGTTTCACTCTGTTTGTAATTCGCTGCTGTTAGGAGAGTTGTACCCGCTGCTGGGAAAAAGGGCGATCGTGCGCGGTCAAGAACCCATTATTTTGACGGATGATAGCGAACCAGAGCCTGATGTTGTTATTGCCCGCAATCGAGCTGATCGTTATTTATCTTCTCACCCGGAGCCGGCTGATATTTTGTTGGTAATTGAGGTTTCCGATTCTACGTTGAAGTACGATCGGAGAACGAAGTTGCCTCTCTATGCTGAGACTGGAATTTCTCATTATTGGATATTTAATTTGCTTGATAATCAACTGGAAATGCACAGCGAACCTTATCAGAAACAAAACGGGAGTTATAGTTATCAATTGCAACGAGTTGTTTTGCCAAATCAGACGGTGGTAATTCCGGGTTTTCCCGAGTTGTCTCTAGATTTGTCTTCTGTATTTCCCGCGCCTAGTGGTGAGTAAAAAATCTGGCTCAATAGCACATATTTTAACTCAGTAATTAAAGAGCGATCGAGCTTTTTTCGATGATATAATGTAAAAATTCAAAAGAACGAAGCATAAAACTAGCACTATCATCCAAAACAATTGGGTTTCTGACCCCGAATTTATTCGCGGGACAAATCTAAAATCTAAAATCTAAAATCTAAAATCAGATGACTGCTCAAACTCTCTCCCCGCTCGAACAAATTGTCCAGCTATCCGGTATCAGTTGGCAAACCTACGAAACTTTGCTTGCCGAAATCGGCGATCGGCAAATTCGACTGACATATAATCGTGGCAATTTGAAAATTATGGTACCATCCCCAGAACACGAACGCTTCAAAGAAGTATTGGGTCGATTTGTTGAAACCTTAGCTGAAGAATTAGATGTGAGAATTGAACCTCTTGGTTCTACCACATTCAAACGTCCTGAAATTAGCGGTATAGAACCAGATAAATGTTTTTACATCCAGAATATTAGTGCCATTAAAGGCAAAAAAAGAATCGACATGAATCAAGCTCCGCCGCCGGATTTAGTGGTGGAAATTGATATTACCAGCCGTTCGGAAAATAGCTTGCAGGTTTATGCGGATCTGGGAGTGCCGGAAGTTTGGATTTATAATGGACTGCGACTCAGAATCAACAGATTAGAAAATGGAGAATACGTTGAGGGCGATATCAGTTTAGCATTTCCCAGCTTACCGATATTAGAGATTGTCAGATTTTTGGAACAAGCAGAAACAATGGACTATTTGGAATTAGTGAAAGCATTTCGGAATTGGGTAAAAAGCCAAATTAAGCCAAATCAATGACTGGCGGATCAAATTAAACAAAATTTACAATTTTATCCACGACAAAAAGCTGTGTTGTGATAAAATAAAGATGATCAACTAATTTAAATATCAATTACAGGCTGGTAGTACCAGTAATTCTACCCGATATGCGATCGCTAGAGTCTCACAACAAATACCCAGATTGCTTGTGGATGCAATTAGAAGCAATTCCCGTTCCATCGGTTGCAGCCCAAACCCAGCAGCTCGACATTCACTTGAGCCTGAATTTTAACGAGCATTGGGAACCCCTGCTAGGTGGTCGCGTCAAATTTGGTCTGCAAGGCGGGACGCTCAAACTCTATCTAGAAAACTGCGAAATACCCGTAGCATCACGTCAGTTAGTCGGTGCTTTCAAGCTTTTGTCAATAGGAGAAACCCTGCCCATTCAAAGCAGTACAGAAAATTTAGTAACCGAAAGTCAGCGGGGAGTTCAGGGCGGGGAGAAGGCGGAAAAAATTAAGGAGACAGAGAGCATATTTTGTCACGTTTCCACAATCAGCGATGATAAAACGCCAGCTTGGATTTTTGCAGTAGAACAGAGTAAATCAGTATTAAAAGGTTTGCTAAAAAATGCTAAGCTGGGAGAATTAACTGCCCAAGAATTTAGGATGGCAGCGGCTTTTGAAGTTGCTAAAGAAGATATTAATCTCACAGATGCGGAGGGTTTGTGGCCGCACGATATCACGCCAAATCAACATTCGGTTTTAGAAAGAATCCTGAGTATCTACCTGCAAGCAAATAAACTCCAACCTGCCCTCAGTTGGGCGCTATTATCCTACAATTTGCCTCCGGTTGAACCGCGCGAAATGGAAATTGTCCCGGAAGCTGAATCGGAATTGCAGGAAATGGTTGATCGCATTATCTCCGCTGAAACCGACAACTTTGTAGAGTTGGCCAAAATCGCCAATCTCAACCCAGCACTAGATTTCGCGGGTAGCAGCTTGCGCGGAACGACTTTAAGTGCAGTGGATTTTAGCAGCGCAAATCTCGATCGGGTAAATTTCCGGGGTGCAACCTTAAACGATGCCGATTTCAGCGACGCCAACCTGCAAAATGCCAAATTCGGCGGTGCAGATTTGAGTGGCGCTTTCTTAGGAAATGCTGATTTAAGTGGCGCAGATTTGCATAAAGCAAGTCTAGCTTTAGCTAACCTCAGCGGTGCCAATTTGAGTGGCGCCAATCTGCTGGAAGTGAACTTAACAAATACTAATTTCAGCGGTGCGAATGTCGAGTCAGCCAGATTCGGGAACAATTCAGGAATCGATGAGGAGATGCAGGTGAATTTACAGCAGCGAGGCGCAATTTTTGAGGAGGTTTAACCCGTAAGTGCGAGAGCCCTTTCATCCATCTGCGTCCATCCCCGTTTATCCGCCTGCATCTGCGGTTCAAAAAAAGTGATCGCCCCCAAAAAGAGCGATCGCCCTACCAAACAAATTATCCTTCATCCTCCGACTTTACAGGAGGACGCCCAGAAATCACAATAAATCCCACAGACTCAAGAGTCATGTGCGGGCGGCGAATCCCAGCTAAAACCGCTTGACTCAACAAACTTTCGGTATTGATTTCATCAGCTAAAACCGATTCTAAAAGTTGTTCGGATTTAGAAAGTCGATTCAATCGCAATTGCAATTGATTCACCCGGTTTTCGAGTTGGATAGCAGCAGTGACAGCGGAACTATTGCACATTTCCACAAAAGCCGATCGCCCGCGCAGCAATTCCTCCGATACCACCCGTCCCTTTTGACAAAAATCATCCCATTCTAGCGGATCGACAAAACTGTCAATCAGCGACGTGCGATTTTTAGACAAATTGTAATCCCGATTTGGCCCGCCTTTCCCCTTATAACCCCGCTGCAAAATCGCCAGAAGTTCCGCATCTTCCACCAGAGACATCTGCTCGCTGCGAGCATCTACAAACACAGTTTCAAAAGTTGGGATAAACAGAGCATCAGCGCGGCGCTGCAAAGCTTTAAAGTTGTAATTTTCGATGTTTTGTGCTTGCAAAACTTGCTCTGCCGGTTGCACATCAGTCTGGATGGAATAATTAAACTGAAAGCCAAACCACTCCTTCCCAGGCGCAGCATCCCAACTTTCATCATGCCGCCACATGGCAAAAGCTTGACCGCGATCGTCCCAGCGAATATAAGAGCTAATTGCATCGATCAATCCCTCACCAATGCGGTAAAGAGCCACATCCGCATTCTGATAAGCAATACGGCGATTGTAACTGCCATATTGCTGGCAATAAGGAACCAATCTGGTCATCAAATCGTTCGAGGGAATTAACGTTTTTTGAGTAGGTTTATAGCGCATCAACCCCGATATACTCGGATGTTCAATTTGTTTGAAGTGAAGAGCTTGACACAACCAACCTTCAGTAGCCCGCTGCATTTCTTTATGCTTAGCATCGCAGTTATCGAGAGACTCAAAATACTGAGATGCGCTGTCATCAAGAGTATCAATTTCATCGAGAACGTACTGTTCATCAATTTTGATTTTCTCTTGTTCGATTTCAGTTTTAATCGCTTCAATTTCGCTGGATAAGCCCTTGCCGCCCTCAGCAAACAACTTTTCTTCAAGTTTGAGAAGTTTTTCTTCAGCATAAAACTGAAGGCTGGCAATAGATTTGTTGAAGATATCAAACCCATCTTTTAAAACTTGAAACCAAGCTTCGTGGGGACTCTCCGGCATATCCGGGCCTGCAAACAAACAAAATTGCACTCCCATTTTGCTGCCAATGCGATCGACTCTGCCGAGTCTTTGTTCTAACTGATGGGGAAACCACGGCAAATCGAAGTGAACTAACCAATCTGTCAATTGCAGATTTACCCCTGCTTCGGCAGATCGATCGCACACTAAGATAAAACAATGGGGTTCAGTCTTAAACCGCTTGAGACTAGCCTCAACCTCATCAGCCGATTTGGTCGTGTCATGGCTGGCGATCGCATTTTTACCAAAGATTTTAGCTAAATTTTCCGCCATCTCTTTACAAGTTGCAGTAAAACTGGTAAAAATCACAATTTTCGGGAAACGCTCGCCTGGAATCGGCCGTTTAATTTGCTGTTGAATTCTCGACAGCAAATCGCGAGGTTTGCTGTGATACTCGCGCGGAACCTTCAAAGCAACTGCCAAAAATCGGAGAATGGCGATTCGTAACAAACTCAGTCGATCGAGTCCTTCCTGGGGCTTTTCCAGGTTGTTGAGCAAGGTTTCCAGTATTTCCCTTTCTTCGGGAAACAGGGCAGTTTTGGTCAAAATTGCCGTGTCATTTTGTCCAAATTCGCGATCGAGTTCTGGAGTCGATTTTTTCTGCAAACGAGCTTTGACAACCCGTTCAAAAACATTCAGCCAAGTACCAGAAGCGCGGAAAAATAGCAGAAAAATTCTCTGATATTCGCTCGATTTGGGAGCGAGTGTGCGCCATTTATCGAGTAGGGTTTGAATTTCCGACCACTGTTCATCATTCAGATCGTACTCAGTTTTGGGGACAGTATCTCGATCAAAAATCACATCTTCAACCGCATCCCGGCGGTTACGAAGGATGCGACGATGGAGGCGATAGGTATCGCTAACATGAGTGCGAATAGTTCGGACAAGCCGAGCCTGTTCTGCGGTTTCTTCCGTTTTCAAACAACTTTCTAACTCTGTTGTTAAGCCGATTAAATAATCATCTTTGGCAAAAAGAGTGCGGAATTGAGCGAGTTTTGTTTGCAAAACAGCAGGCTTGGCATTTTCTCGGAAATCCAGCAAAGCGCGGCCGATTTCTTGACGGTTTTGCACCTGTTCCTTGAAGCTTTCCAGGTCATCAAGACGGTAAGTTGTCGGATCTAGCAAGTGCAGCATCGTTAGAAAACCTTGCTCATGGCCGATAACTGGCGTTGCAGATAATAACAATACATTTTTGCTTTTCTGAGCTAGTTTCTGACAGAGTTCAAAGGACTGCTGCTGAGTACGATCGCTCGAATTTGCCATTGCCGCCACATCATGCGCTTCATCCACAATCAGAAAATCTAGATTAGCATTGCGGCTAATTTGATTGATGTCGCTAACAGCAGCAAGCTGCACTCGGTCAGCAAAATGAGACAAATAGAATTTATTTTCCAACTCCTGCCGCCACTGTTCGAGCAAGTATTTCGGAACCAGTACCACAGCGCGTCCGCTGGGTTCATCTAGCAGAAATTGGCGGAGAATTGTCCCGGCTTCTACTGTTTTTCCCAGTCCTGGTTCGTCGGCTAATAAATAGCGCACGATTGGGTCTTCTAGGACGCGCCGGACGACTTCAACTTGGTGCGGATAGAGGTCTATGTTAGCAGAAATTAAACCCGTCATGCCGCGGCTGACGGCCCGCTGTTCGATCGCAGATTGAACGAATGCCAATCGGCGATCGTGAAAATACGGCGTTTCTTGACCTTTGACTGCTAAAATGTCGATCGGATCGGCGATCGGGATATTGCACCGAACGTAAAGTTCGCTTTCGACAGCTTGCAAACTTTGGCTGTCGGGCAGGTCAATTTCGTACTCTAATTTATCTTCATCCCAGTCATAAACTCGACCGATAATCCATCTTTCCTGAGTGGTACTCCAGAGGTAGCAGCGGGTTTGGCGCTGAAGTCTGGCTTCTTGCAGCAAACCCAAGGGTACAGTTTTGCGGATGCGGTTTTTAACTGAGCAAAAATATTCAACTACCGCCTCGGTACGCGATACCTCGACAACTTTTCCGACTCCCAAATCGTTTCTGGGCGATCGAACTAAGGAACCAACATCAATCATAGTTTTAGCCTGACAATACTTACTAGAATACAGTACATCCTTTCACCTTAAAAAAATTAGCAAGATGCGATTTTCGCCTGCGTCGCTTTTTTAGTCAAATGATAGTCAATCTGCTATTCGGAAAACAATAAGTTTAGCATGGTAACTAACATTTTGGTATTCAATAAATATCCGGGCAGCGAATAAGAATACCTACTTACGATCAAGGAAAAACAACGCCTGCATTACCGGATTCCCATTTCGGGTATTTCTGCATAACACTGCTATAAATTTGAGAGTCTGTAAACTCTGCTAACCAAGCTTGTAGCTGTGGCCAAGGCTGTTCGTTGAACCAAGCTGGATCTGTATGAGCGAATTGACGAACAAAAGGTGCGATCGCCATATCAGCCAATGCTACATTGTTACCAAATAAATATTTAGTGGCACTTAACCGTGAGTTGAGTTGTTCCAGAAATAAAGAACCTTCATAACGATGTACTTGGGCATCAACACCGGGATAGCGATCGGGGTACTTATAACGGTCAAGATGATATTTAAACGTATCATCAAATAGAGCGATTAGTTCCAGCATTTCTGTAACGGAACCTTGCTGTGGCATCAACCATTTTTCAGGATCGTGTTGTCTCAATGCCCACAACATGATATCGATACTTTGATCAAGAACTCGCCCGTCAACATCTATCAATATTGGTACTGTACCTTTGGGGGATACCTCCAACATCTCTGGTGGTTTGTCTCGCAAAACAACTTCCCGCAACTCACACACCCGATTGCTAACCATTAAGGCTAAGCGCGCCCGCATAGCATAGGGACAGCGGCGAAAGGAATACAAAATCGGGTATGTTGCTAACATATAATATCAATTCCGGTTGCACCGGAATTAGTGTTGACTGTTGACTGTTAACTGTTGACGGGCGGGTCGAAAAACTGAATGGTTGAGTGTTAAGCTTTGACTCAATTTTATTATTCCGATGCAACCGGAAACGATATAATTAGTCGATCGCACGATCGGGATTTTCGGGTCAGAAACTCCATTTATTCGTAGATTTCTTGTCGCTAAACAAGATTTTTCGTAGAAACCGGGTTTCTTTGAGCTTAGTGAATACTATTAGTCGCAGGCCTCATCTACTTTTTCCTTCGCATCGTAGCGCGCGCCTATATGTACTTGGTTGCGACGCTTAGCAAGCTCAATCTGACGTTGACGTTCAGATAAGGCTTGTTTTTTGGTTTCAGTTTTGGAGTCATGACAATGAGGACAACTCACACCAAGTACAAATAATTCAGAAGCCTTATCTTCCTGACTAATCGGGTGACGACAACCGCGACAAAGTTCATAGTTTCCCGGCTTTAAGTCCTGACCAACAGAAACCCGTTCATCAAACACAAAACATTCACCTTCCCAACGACTTTCTGCTTCCGGTACTGTTTCCAAATATTTTAAAATTCCGCCTTCGAGATGATAGACTTCCTCAAAACCTTGAGTACGCAAAAAAGCAGTTGATTTCTCGCAGCGAATACCACCCGTGCAAAACATTGCCACCTTGGGTTTATTGCGTAAAGCAGTTTCCCGCAGCGCCCATTCAGGTAACTCAGAAAAGCTTTTTGTTTTGGGATTAATAGCACCTTCAAAAGTACCCAGAGATACCTCGAAGTCGTTACGCACATCAACCACGACAACATCGGGATCGTCAAGCAGCTTATTCCACTCCTCCGGCTTAACATATTTGCCAGCCATGAGGCGGGGATTAATGTCCGGTACTCCCATCGTGACGATTTCGCGCTTCAAGCGTATTTTCAACCGATAAAAAGGTGCTTTTTCCGAGAAAGATTCCTTGTGTACGAGATCGGCAAAACGTGGGTCACTACGCAAGAATGCCAGCACTGCGTGTACGCCCTCAGACGAGCCAGCAATCGTGCCATTAATGCCTTCTTGGGCCAGCAAGATAGTGCCTTTGACGTTGTTGTTGTTGCAACAATCGAGTAGCGGTGCTTTCAGCTCAGCAAAATCCGGTAGTTCAACGAACTTATATAAAGCAGCGGTTAAGAAATAAGCCATAGATTGAATTGATAGCACTAATTAATTTTCATAATTCTATGAAAATTCAGTCAAAGCGGACGGTGGGACTCGAACCCACGACGTTCAGCATGGGAAGCTGACATTCTACCACTGAATTACGCCCGCGCTTAGTGTTTTTTACCTGTTTTCACCTTCTTTCACCTGGGAGGCGCAGCGGTAAAAAACGACTAGAAAGACATTGTACAACTATTTTCTGATTTTGAGTATAGCATTTTGACAATCAATTTTGGGCGATCGCCGATCGCCCCTCCACCCGACAAAAAAAGTCCTGCACCAAAGGCAGGACTTAATCTGGCTTAAATTTCTTAGTGTCTTAGAGAGGGACTTCGTTTGACAAGAAGCGGTTTCAACCGCCGATCGAAGGGAATCGAACTTTGCCGTTAGACGAAGCGCAAAGAGGTGTTGTCAATAGCCAGGAAAGAAACTGATTGGACGATCGCAATCAATTCATCCGAGCCCGAAGTCTTCTTGAAAATAGCGGTTCCAGCAGGCAATCCTTGGGGAGAATCACCTAACACGTAAGTGCTAGGAGCACCTTGAAGTTGGAGGATATCTTCAGTCGGGTTAAAACCGACAATCAAAGCGTAGTCGCCTGCGCCACTACCAGTATCGTTGCCATCGTTGTAGTAGAACTTGGTGGCATCTCCCAGCAAGAAAGTATCATTGCCTTCTGCACCAATCAGCGTATCGATTTCGCCCAGTCCTGGGTTAGCAGCAACTCCGTCAACGCCACTGAGAATGTCGTTGCCTTCTTTGGCATAGAGGAAATCGTTACCAGTACCGCCCAGCAAAGCATCATTATCTTTACCGCCGTACAGGGAGTCATTACCAGCGTCGCCGGCTAAGGTATTATTGCCTAGATCGCCACTAATCGCATCGTTACCGTCACCGCCATACAAGAAGTCGTCACCTTTTCCTCCTAACTCGATATCGTTACCGTCGCCTCCAATCACCGTGTCATTGCCGTCGTTGCCAAATAGGAGATCGTTGCCGTCGTCGCCAAATAAGGCATCGTCACCTTTGCCTCCGAAGAATGTGTTGTTTTCGCTATTGCCGATTAGGGTGTCGTTGCCTTTGTTGCCGTAGACGGGACTGTTAGCGTCGATCGCAATTATCACGTCATTGCTGTTGCTGCCGATATTCCCTGACGCTGAGCCTGTCGGTGCGAGCACGCTTGTGACTGTGAGTGCGATCGGAAGTGCGATCGTCACAGGCGGTGCGGGAGTGAAAACGGGTGTGGGCGTCGTAACCGGTGTGGGTGTGGTAGCCGGTGTGGGTATCGGTGTGGGTGGCGGCGGGGTGGGTGCAACCGGTGTTGGCGCGGTGGGTGTTGGCGCGGTGGGTGTCGGCGCGGTGGGTGTCGGCGCTGTGGGTGTTGGCGCCGTGGGTGTTGGCGCTGTGGGTGTTGGCGCCGTAGGTGTTGGCGCCGTAGGTGACTCTGGTAAATTAGCAGCCAGAATGTCGCTACCAGAGAGGTTGTTGATGGTTTCGATTAAGCCAGCACCCGCGACAGTCGGGGATGCACCGAAGAAGTCTAAAATCACCAAGTCATCAGCAGCCTTAGCTATCCCGTCTTTGTTGATATCAACTACCAGACTCGTACCTTGCCGCCCTAAGCCCAGAATTCCCGGCGACAAGGACAGAGAAAGATTTGTGCTGGTAATGCCAAAATTTATGCTCAGGTCATCTATACCCTCGCTATCCTGAATCTGAATAGCTTTTGATGGTGAGAAGATTCCGTAGATATCTTTACCTGCACCGCCTCGCAGCACGTTGCCGGAATTCCCATACTGGGTAGTAAGAGTATCGTCACCAGTACCGCCTTCTAAGGTTTGATTGTTGCCGTCTCCCCTGATGTAGTCATTGCCGTCTCCCCCGATGAGAAGACCGTTGAGGGTGCTAAGGGAGAGCCTGTCATTTCCCGCACCGCCATCCAAAGTTGTAGAATCGCCGCCACTTCGCAGCGTGTCATCTCCATCGCCACCAGCCAGACTATCGCTGCCACTGACACCGAAAAGGTTATCCCCCAAAACGTCATTGCCTGCACCGCCATCCAGCGTGTCATTGCCGTCGCCGCCAAGGAGGGAGTCATTTCCTAAACCCCCACTGACACTGTTGTTTCCTGCACCGCCAAGCAAAGTGTCGCCACCATCTAAGCCAGCGAGGGTGTCATTGCCTTCTAAGCCTGAGAGGTTGTCATCACCGGCAGTGCCTATGAGGTTATCATCGCCGGGAGTACCTGTGGTTACATTGAGTCCTGGTGCCGCCGTAGCCTCAGTGAGATTAGCAGCTAGGATTGCTGTACCGGAGAGGTTGTTGATGGTTTCGATGAAGCCAGCACCTTCAACAGTCGGCGATGCACCGAAAAAGTCTAAAACTACAACGTCATCGGCAGGCTTTGCTACCCCGTCTGCGTTAATGTCAATCAGCAGGCTCGTACCTTGTCGGGCAAATCCCACCTTTCCAGGCGACAAAGATAGAGAAACGTCTGTGCCCGGGAGCTGGAAATTCGCAACAAAGAGCTGATCTGTGCCACCGGTATCCTGAATCTGACTGGGTTTCCCCGCAGGGGCAGAATAGCGATCGTTGCCGATTCCCCCTCGCAGCAAATTGCCGGCATTCGCATACTGGGCATTGATCGTATCATCGCCAGCACCGCCATCTAAGGTGCTATTTGGGGAGCTAGGTTGAGTCGAGGGGGGATATTATTCCCCGCCCCTCTCGGTTAGATCTGGGCGTGCGACTTTCACCGCACCCAGCT
>NZ_JAUBQQ010000129.1:0-5202 GCF_036701335.1 Microcoleus sp. Pol12B5
ATTTGTTTATGATTGCTTTATTTGGTTTTCAATGTTCGTGACGGCTTTGTGTTCTGCCATGTAAATAAACATAAAGCTTTTATTTCAGTTTGTAAAGGCCTTTTAAGAACAGTTTTTCTTATATGTGTCATAAATTATGATTTTTAAAAGCCAGAAGGCTTGCTATATAAGGAGTTGAAAAGCTGAATGCGGAATTTGTGGACGATCGCCCACAAATGAAGAATACTCATAATCTACCTGGGCAACGAGATTCGGGAGGGGCGTCAGTGTTAAGATAGATGAAGGGTTGCGATCGCCAACCGCAAAACTCGCACTGCACAGATATATGTTGTTGCGTAAGTCCGATCGATAATTATCCCAAGGAATGTCTCGCACCGTCACCTACAGCCCTGCTTATACTCTGGTTCCCACTTACGAGTGTTTTAACCGCTGCACCTATTGCAATTTTCGGGCAGAACCGCTGCAAAGCCCTTGGCTAACACTCGCAGAAGCCGAAAAACTGCTTTTGCGGCTGCAAACTCAAGGTGTAATTGAAATTCTCATCCTCAGCGGCGAGGTACATCCTCAAAGTAAACGGCGAAAAGCTTGGTTGCAGCGGATTTACGATTTGTGCGAACTGGCACTTGCTCTGGGATTTTTGCCGCATACTAATGTGGGGCCGCTCAGCTTTGAGGAGATGGCACTGTTAAAAGAGGTAAATGTATCGATGGGGCTGATGCTAGAACAGCTTGCCCCACATTTGTTACAAACGGTTCACCGACACGCACCGAGTAAAGTGCCGGCGCTGCGACTGCAACAGTTAGAATGGGCTGGGGAATTGAAGATTCCGTTTACAACTGGTTTGCTGCTGGGAATTGGGGAAAGTGAGGCAGATTGGATTGAGACATTAGAGGCGATCGCCCGGATTCATTCGCGTTACAATCACATTCAAGAAGTTATCCTCCAGCCGCACAGTCCGGGAAATCAGCAAAGTTGGGACGGGGAAGTTTTTGATTCTACAAAAATGCCGGAAGTAATTGCGATCGCCCGCAGCATTTTACCCTCTGAAATCAGGCTGCAAATTCCCCCCAATTTAGTTGCACACCCAGACATATTACTTGCTTGTTTAGAAGCAGGTGCTAGAGATTTAGGAGGAATCGGGCCGCGGGATGAAGTTAATCCCGATTATCCTCACCTGCAACACCAAACTTTAACAGAAATTTTAGCAGCATCGGGATGGGAACTCGTAAAGCGTTTGCCTGTTTATCCTCAGTACGATAAGTGGCTGCCCCAGACATTGCAAACTGCTGTTAAACAATGGAGAGTTAGTCCTTAGACCTTCTTATTTCTTAAGTGCCCCTCTGCTGCGACTTCGTTTGTGTATAATCCGTTTCAACCGCCGAGTAATAAAAATAAACTCTTGAGATTTTAAATCAAAGAACCGCCTCCATCAATCCAGACTTCAGTACCTGTGATGAAGCTGGAGGAATGTGATACCAGAAATAACACTAATTGGGCGACTTCTTCGCTAGAACCTGCCGTATTATCCGTCAAAGGAATCATGTCTTGAATGGAATCAGGGGCAACTGGAATGCGATCGAGATGGCGCTTAACAGTGCTTTCCTCAATAGCAGTTAGCACCCCGCCCGGACAGATCACATTGACTCTAATTTGGCAGGCTGCGAGTTCTAGCGCCAGCATTTTGGCAAAGGCTACTTGGGCAGCTTTTGAACAAGCGTAGGCCGTGGCACCAACTTTCCTGAAACTTCTGGTGCCATTAATTGATGATGTAATGACAATCGAACCTCCTTGTTTTTTCAGATGAGGAATAGCATACTTAACAGTCAAAAATGTTCCTCTGAGGTTGGTGTTAATTGTCCGATCCCACTCCTCGGGTTCTATCTCCTCTATCGGCGACCATACACCGTTAATACCAGCATTTGCAAACACAATATCAATTCTTTGATATTTGTCAAAAATTGTTTGAAATGCTTGTTGCATTTGCTGAGAATCCCCAACATCTGCGGCAATAGCCAGCCCGCAGCCTCCTTCATTGACCAACTGGCGGACGGTTTCTTGCCCTGTTTCCAAAATGTGATCGATAATAGCGACTTTGGCGCCTTCCTTGGCCATTAAAATTGCGGCTGCATGACCAATTCCCGACCCACCGCCGGTAATAACTGCAACTTTTTCTGAAAGTTTCATATTTTTTTAGATAAATATTTTTTTGGGCGATCGAATAGCATAAAAATAATACTAGAGAGAGGACTTTAGTCCTCACTACAAACAAGTTTTTTTCATCAAAATCATGCAAGTTAAAAGTGCTTAAGGTACTAATTCTAGCGGTAAGGTGTGCAGTGCACACCCTACTTTAGGCAGAGGATTACGTAAATTTTAACGTAGTCCTTACGGCTGTGGCACCCAGACCGAAACAGAACCGGCGTTACACCTAAAATCAGCCCAACCATCGTCATTAGTTGTGATTGGTTCTTTGATGTGTTCGGTGATGTCAATATAAGTTCGATTCGGCTGTCCGACTTCCATAAACTTAGTGCCATCGCCTCCGTTACTGAGTACCACAGCCATGCCGCCCGGATGTTCTTCAGTTCCGAGTCGCGTCCAGCCAATGGTATTGGCGTGGTCGAAGTAATCGTACTGATTGCCGTAGGAATAAGTTTGGCGCGCTAACAAGAATTTATCGAGAAGAAACTGATGTTTATCTAACCAAATCTCGTATTCGTTGCCATCGTTTGCTGTATCCTTATAGTTATCGCCGTAATAGTCCGGGTAAAAAATGCACGGATATCCTTCGCTTCGCAGCAAGATTAAAGCGTAGGCAAGAGGTTTAAACCAAGCCTCGACAACAGATTCTAGGGATTGTAATGGTTGAGAATCATGGTTGTCAACCAAGGTAACGGCGAGGGCTGGTTGCTGTTGGACGAGGGTGTTATCAAAAATTGTTCGCAAGTCGTAGTTATTGCCGGCCTTGCTAGCAGCGTGGAAGTTGTAGTGGAGAGGTGCGTCAAATAAGGTGACTTTACCATCGGTTGCTTGGATGAAGCTGTGCAAAGCTTCCACTTCGTAAGACCAATATTCGCCTACGGCAAATAGGTCGCGTTGGGCATAGTGGCGAACGTGTTCCAACCATTCTTGGAAAAATTCTGCTTTAACGTGTTTGACGGCATCGAAGCGAAAGCCGTCAACGTTTGTTGTATCGACATACCACTCACCCCAGTATTTTAATTCGCCGCTGACTTCTGGGTGGTCCATATCTAAATCGCAACCCATCAGGTAGTCATAATTGCCTTTTTCTAAGTCTACTCCTCGATCGAATTCTTTACCTTTGAGCAGGTAAACGGCATGGGTTTCTGTGTTGTAAACGTTGTAATCAATGGCGTCAAAATGCCACCAATGCCACTCCATGCTGGAATATTTTTGGTCGCGACCGGGGAAGGTAAAATGCGTCCAAGCTTTGATTTTTTGATATTCGCCTACTGTGGCATTGCGGTCTTCGGGATGGAAGGGTGTGGCTTCTGCTTCTTCTTCTGCATCGGCACCTAATTTGTGGTTGAAAACAACATCGGCATAAATCCGAATTCCAGCATCTTGTGCAGCTTTAATGGCGGCCAAATACTCATCTTTTGTGCCGTATTTCGTGCGTACCGACCCTTTTTGGTCGAACTCGCCTAAATCGAATAAGTCGTAGACGCCGTAACCTACATCCATACCGCCGCCGGTTCCTTTATAGGCTGGCGGCAACCAAAGGGATGTAACGCCTTTTTTGGCTAAATCTTTTGCAGATTTCGCTAGCTGATTCCACAGGCTGCCGTCGTCGGGGCTGTACCAGTGGAAATACTGCATCATCACGCCATTGAGTTCAGACATATATTTAGTTTTTCCTATTTTGTAATATTGCCAGATAGATTTTTGTTCGTAGCTTGCTAGTTTACGTAGGTCTGCCATCTATCGTTAATAAATATCATAATAGATGGGGCTGCTAAAAAGAATCTATCTGTTGATGTATTGACAACAAAATGTAAATTTGATACTAATTATTTTAGGTCTACTAAAAAATATTAAGTTAGTGGCGATTTTGTAGCAACTCGCTCAACTCTAGTGTTCCAAGTACCGTCGATCGCCAATTCAAGCAATCTAAATCCCGGGGGGATTTCGTCAAGGATAATCGGATAACTTTTCGGTAAAAGTTGGATGCAGGTGCTGGGTGTCCCCAAGTAGGTAACTGACCCCCGCTGTTGTTGAAATTCTTGGTGAATGTGGCCACAAAGAACGATTTTGATTTGAGGATATCGATCGACAATTGCTAAAAATTCATCGGCATTGTGCAGCATCATTCCATCCATTATTTCAGAGTCGATCGGCAAAGGATGATGGTGCAAGGCAATGATAACAGGTCGATCGCCGGTTTGTTGCAGTTGAGAGTCGAGCCAATGCAAGCTTTCTGGAGAAAGCCGCCCGCCGTCGCATCCCGCTTCCACACTCGAAAGTAATAGAAATTGCCAGTTTCCTAGCATCCATGATTTTTCTGGGGAAAGAGGCGACTGATTTAAGATTTCTGCCATGACTGGGATGTTGTCGTGGTTCCCAGGTATCCAGTAGGCGGGTATTCCGAGGGGGGCGATGAGGGAGACTAGGCGCTGGTAGGATTCTGGTGTTTCGTCTTGGGACAAGTCGCCTGTGAGTAGGAGTAAGTCGGGCGGCGGCTGTATCTGTTGCAAGCGATCGAGAACTGCTTGGAGGGTGCGGGTTGTTGAGAGGCCTTTCCATTCTCGATCGATCTCTGCAAACAAGTGAGTGTCGGTGATTTGGGCGACGAGTAGGGGAGAAACTGGTGTCATGGCTGGTGTTACGGGCGATCGATGTAGTTCTAGAATAGCCTCGGATGGGTTTTGGAGGTGTGGGAAAAAAGGGCGATTCCCTAGGGGATAGCTGCGCTTTACGAAATTTTTGACAGGTATGTTAAAATTTTCGAGATTTGGTGTACTATAAGAAAACGTCAAATTTCAGGCGTGACGGCGGCATAGCCAAGTGGTAAGGCAGAGGTCTGCAAAACCTCCACCCCCAGTTCAAATCTGGGTGCCGCCTTGATTTATTTGTCTATCGCCACATTATTTGTCTGTGGTGATAGATTATAGGACTTACGCATTGACAAAAAATATCATCTATGTAGTCTAGATAATGGCATCCTTGTGAAGGTTGGCAAAA
>NZ_JAUBQQ010000024.1:0-70424 GCF_036701335.1 Microcoleus sp. Pol12B5
TTAGTCATTAGTCATTAGTCATTAGTCATTAGTCATTAGTCATTAGTCATTAGTCATTAGTCATTAGTCATTAGTCAGCAGTCAACAATTCCCCATTACCGATTCCCTATGCAGAAGATTGCTCTTTTTGGAACCAGTGCCGATCCGCCCACAGCGGGACATAAAACAATTCTGAGTTGGCTTTCGCAACATTTTGATTGGGTAGCAGTTTGGGCGTCGGACAATCCTTTTAAGTCGCATCAAACTTCTCTACAACACCGATCGGCAATGCTGCTGTTAATGATTCAAGAAATTAATTCGCCCAGACACAATCTTTGCTTGCATCCAGAACTCAGCAGTCCGAGGACTGTGGAAACTGTGGAACAAGCAAGATTGCTGTGGCAGGATGCAGATTTGACGCTGGTAATCGGTTCTGACTTGGTGGGGCAACTGTCTCGCTGGTACAAATTTGAACAATTGTTAAAACAAGTGGATCTGCTGATAGTACCGCGACCCGGTTATCCATCAGAGCAATTAGATTTGTGGCAGTTGAGGCGCATGGGTGCAGACGTGGCGATCGCATCTTTGAGTGCTCCCAATGTTTCTTCTACTTCCTATCGGGAAAAAGGAGACAGGGAAGCTCTGACTCCGACCATCGAAGATTACATCCATAGGGAGCATTTGTACGCATGGCACGAGGCACAAAAAAGAGCGAGGGTTGCTCATTAGCTGACTTTAAAGTAGGAGTAGATAATGTTATTTTTTCCGTCGATACCGTGCAGAACCGCTTGTTGGTGCTGTTGATAATGCGGCAAGACGAACCGTTTATCGATTCTTGGAGTCTTCCCGGTACTTTGGTGCGGCACGGAGAGTCTCTGGAAAATGCAGCTTACCGGATTTTGTCTGAGAAAATTCGGGTAAAAAATTTGTATCTGGAGCAATTGTATACTTTTGGAGAACCCGGGCGCGATCCTCGGGAAATTACCAGGGGCGATCGTTATCTTTCGGTTAGTTATTTTGCTTTGGTACGCTTTGAGGAAGCTGAGTTAATTGCTGGGAGTGTAGTCGCGGGTGTCGGGCACCGTGTCGGCGGTATTGCTTGGTATCCCGTGCAACAAGTTCCTAAGCTGGCCTTCGATCACAATCAAATTCTCGAATACGGATATCGGCGACTGCGTAACAAACTTGAATACAGCCCGGTAGCTTTTGAAGTTTTGCCGGAACTTTTTACTTTGAGCGACTTGTATCAGCTTTATACAACTATTTTGGGGGAAAATTTTTCTGATTATTCTAATTTTAGAGCTCGATTGTTGAAATTGGGTTTTTTGTGCGATACCGGTGTTAAGGTTTCGCGCGGGGCTGGCCGCCCTGCTAGTTTGTACCGCTTTGATGCGGCCGCTTTTGCTCCTTTCAAAAATAAGCCACTGGTGTTTATTTAGCTGTTCCTTGGATGACATTCTGGGATCAATTTAGTAACATTAGAATATAAGCTATTAAGGAGTGCAGACTATGAAAGACCCCGATGAATGCGCTAATATTCACGAAGTTCGGGAGGAAATTGATATCATCGATCGAGAAGTGATCGACGCTTTGAGCAAAAGATTTAAATACGTCGTCGCGGCAGCAAGGTTCAAAACGAGTGAAGCTGGCGTTAGAGCGCCCGATCGCTTTCATGCTATGTTACAGCAGCGGCGCGAGTGGGCTTTAGAATCAGGTTTGAATCCTGATGTGGTTGAAAATATTTACCGGGATTTGGTAAATTATTATATTGAGGAAGAGTTGAAACATTTCAAATCTGAGTAAGGTTTCTATACATTCAAATCTAGAACTATAGGAAAGTGAGTCCGCGCGGGCGGACTGTTAGCAATATTTATGAGGTGATTTGGTGATATGAAAATTGCGATCGCACAACTCAACCCTACTATTGGTGATATCTTGGGCAACTCCAACCTGATTCTGGAGGCTGCGAAAAAAGCTGAGGTTGAGGGCGCAAACTTATTGCTAACACCGGAACTTTCCCTGATCGGTTATCCGCCGCGCGATTTGTTAATTAATCCGAGTTTCATTGCAGATGCAGGTACACAGTTGCTGCAACTGGCGCAAGCTTTGCCGCCTGAGTTGGCAGTCATAGTAGGCACTGCCTTACCTAATGCTACTGCTGTTAAACTCGGCGGAAAATCCTTGTTTAATAGTGCTGTTTTGTTGCAAAATGGCGCCGTCAAAACAGTTTTTCATAAACGCTTGTTGCCTACTTATGATGTATTTGATGAAGATAGATATTTTGAACCGGGAGAAAACAGCAATTACTTTTCTATTGGCGAAGTCAAAATCGGCGTGACAATTTGTGAAGATTTGTGGAACAATGAGGAGTTTTGGGGTAAACGCAGTTACGCGGGCGATCCTGTTTCCGATCTGGCAAAATTGGGTGTAGATTTAGTGGTGAATTTGTCGGCATCGCCTTATTCTGCGGGGAAGCGGGGAGTGCGATCGGCGATGTTGCAGCACAGCGTCATCCGCTGCGGGAAACCGATTATTTACGCTAATCAGGTAGGCGGAAATGACGATATTATTTTTGACGGCAGCAGTTTTGCTGTGAATCGAAGGGGTGATTTAATTCAGGTATTAGCTTCTTTTGAAACGGATTTTGCGGTGCTGGAATATGACGCCACTAAACAAGATTTATTTGGCAGCGGTGGGTTTGGGCAAGATGCCCGATCCACAACAGATTTAAGTTTTCATCCGGCAGAAGGAGATGCAGAGATTTGGGCTGCTTTGGTTTTGGGAGTGCGAGATTATGTTCGCAAGTGCGGTTTTTCTAAGGTTGTACTCGGTTTGAGTGGGGGGATAGATTCGGCTTTGGTGGCGGCGATCGCCAGTTGCGCGATCGGGCCCGAAAATGTTCTAGGGGTGTTGATGCCTTCTCCTTACAGTTCGGATCATTCGGTTAATGATGCTTTGGAATTAGCACGAAATCTGGGCCTTGCAATCGAAATGTTGCCGATAGGCGGTTTGATGAAAACTTACGATCGCACTCTCGCCAATTTGTTTGTCAATACAACTTTCGGGATTGCTGAGGAAAATATTCAATCCCGGATTCGAGGCAATCTGTTGATGGCAATTTCCAATAAGTTCGGACATTTGCTGCTTTCGACTGGGAATAAGTCGGAAATGGCTGTGGGTTACTGCACTCTCTACGGCGATATGAATGGGGGATTGGCGGTGATTGCTGATGTGCCGAAAACTCGCGTTTATTCGCTTTGTCAATGGCTGAATTATGGGAGTGAGAAGATTAAAAATCAGGCTAACTTGGGAAAGGAAATTATTCCGGTTAATATTATTACCAAGCCGCCGAGTGCTGAACTGAAACCGGGACAAGTTGACCAAGATTCTTTGCCGGATTACGATGTTTTGGATGACATCTTGCAGCGGTTGATCGAACAGCACGAATCTGCCCAACAAATTGTGGCGGCAGGACACGATGAAGCCGTGGTTAAACGTGTAGTAAAATTAGTGAGGCAAGCGGAGTTTAAACGGCGGCAAGCAGCCCCTGGTTTGAAAATTAGCGATCGAGCTTTTGGTACCGGTTGGCGGATGCCGATCGCCAAATCTTCATTTTATTAAACGCATCATTAAACGCAAAATGGTTAACATCGACGGTAGTTTCGGCTTCGATTTTCTCCTGGGAACTCTCAGCAACGATACGATTAGAGGATTTGCGGGTAATGATACTGTTCAAGGTTTGGGAGGAAATGACCGAATTTTTGGCGATCGGGAAAATGATTTGCTAGCAGGAAATGAAGGCGCTGATACGCTGTCTGGCGGTCAGGGAAGCGATACAATCTATGGAGGACAAGACTCCGATTGGATTTTTGGCGATCGGGGTAACGATTTGCTAATAGGCGGCGAAGGCGGTGATATCTTAACAGGAGGCGCGGGTGATGATTTATTTGTGATTGAAAAAACCGCCGCCGCCTCTACTATTACTAAAGCGGATATAATTACAGATTTTGGCAACGGCAATGATAAAATTGTCTTGACAGAAGGCATGAAGTTTAGCGATTTAGAGCTTTCTGTTTCCGAGAACCAAACTATTATGAAAGACAAAAAATTTGGTAATTATTTAGGAGTTGTTTTGGGAAATTCTAATCTGACTGAATTAAACTTTATTTCGCTGTTTGGCGGACTAGATAGGGGTCAGCTTTTGCCAATTTCGGTTAACACGATTATAGCCGATCGCGCGATCGGACTGGAAGTGGCGAAAACTCCCCAAGAACAAGCGACAGGTTTAATGTTTCGCACAGAATTGCCTGACGACAGAGGAATGTTTTTCCCCATCGAACCCGCGCGAAACGTGCGTTTTTGGATGAAAAACGTGTTGATTGAGCTGGATATGGTTTTTCTGCGGGAAGGCGTCGTGCAGGCGATAATCCCTAACGTACCGCCGTGTTTGAGCGAAACCTGCCCCAACTACGGCCCGGATGTTCCCGTTGATGGAGTTATTGAACTCAGAGGCGGAAGGGCAGCCCAATTGGGACTCAAAGTTGGCGATCGGATTCCCAATTTGCCCTAAAAGGTATATGATTTTATCGCAGCATTCAACATTTTTGCATCCAATGAATCCTATGAATCCTATTGAATTAAAAATAATCCCCCATCAAACTCAAGACGGTTTAGCTTACCAACATTTGCGCTTGCGAATTACAACTCAAGACGGTATCATCACACCCGATGATTTACAAGGTTTGAAACTTCCTCAAGACGTTCAATTAAGCCAAGGAATTGTCATTGAAGGTAGAGGAGCAATTTGGCTGTACGGGTATTTAGTACATGAATGTCATCCTGCGGCTTGGGTGGGATGTTACGATCCGCGATTAGAAGGTGCCGTGGTAGTAGCGACGCACAAGCACGAGGTATCAGTTGGACAGGTATTAAAATTGAGTTTACCGAGCGATTAAGACTCTACGTAGCGAGTGTAGCGGCTTTGGTTTTGAATGCCAACCCGACTCTTACTCCGGCTCAAGTTGAGTATATCTTGACGACAATAGCCAAACCAAATGGGATAATAGCCTAGAAAAAATAGGCAGCGACTATTCAGAAATATTAATCGATCGCCATACACCCGCGCGAATCTGTTTTGTCCGAACCTCAGCGCGGATGGGATGTGGATGCAATCCAGCAATGGATGGCAAATATGGATTGACTTCGCAGTTAGAAATTTGGCAGAAAGTCGGCGCTTATACTTGTCGAACTTGTGAAGGTCAAATTCAAAATTTTAGCAAGCAAGTAGGATGGAACATGAGCTCGCAAGTAATCCCTATACCAGGGGAGTATCCAACAGTTGCTGCATGAAGTTGGCAAAGTTATGTTGACAGCGATAAAAGCATAACTAGGTACTGTCTTTTTGCTGGCGCGCAGATATGACAAGCGTGGAAAGTTACAAAATTTAACCGATTTTCTACTTTCGCCAATTGCGGCAAGTAACAGTTAATACAGCATATTCCTGGTTCATGAACTACAGTAGCAGCTATATTGTGTGGTGTTAATCTGTAGGGTGCGGATCTGCGAGATATTAGATAAAACTTGCAGATTGTTGATGGCGACGCACCTTACTTGCTTGACTTTTCAAAGCTTTTTACCTATGCCTGTTTCTCACAAATTATTTAGGATTGCTATAAATTGAGAGGGTTTTAATAATATTGAGGAATTGCTGCAAAATGGTGGACGAATGATTATGCCGCCAAACAGCAGTTAATTGAGTGGTTGTCGTTTGTTCCTGAATCTGACGATAGACCACTCCTTCCCGTTGAAGATTCTGTACGTGAGATGGCAGAATGCTGATACCTGTTTCCCCTGCGACTAATCCCAAAATTGTGACCATAAAGACGGCTGTTTGAGCAACTTTAGGAACAAACCCTGCTTGCGAACATACATGGTAAATTTCCTCAGATAAGCCAGCCACAATCTGATGAAGGGGCATTACAAATTCTTGATCCTTTAGGTCGGAAAGCGAAATTTTGGATTGGGCTGTAAGCGGATGGTTTTTGGGTAAAACGACGACAAGTGGTTCTTGTGTGAGAGACATCGTTTCTAAATCATTGGCTTCAGAAATATCGTGGTAGAGATAGAGAAAAATGATATCAGTCTGGCGATCGCGCAACCTCTGAATTAGGGAAGCACTATGTTCTTCCTGCAAAATCAGTTTTACCTCTGGATATCGCTGTCGAAAAGTTCGCAGCATCTCTGGAAAGACACCATTCGCGATCGAACTGGGAAAACCCACCGTCAAATAACCCAATTCACCCTGATGAATGCGCTGGGTTTTATGTACCGCTTGTTCTAACTGTACCAAAGTTGCGCGAGCTTCTTCTAAAAACGCCTGTCCTGCTGGGGTTAGCTGAATCGGGTGACTTTTGCGATCGAATAGCTTCACACCCAGTTCAGCCTCTAAATCTTTAATTTGTTGACTTAGGGGCGGTTGGGCAATGTGCAATCGCTTTGCCGCGCGACTAAAGCTCAGTTCGTCTGCCACTGCAATGAAGTAACGAAGATGGCGAAGTTCCATAGGTTATACGATTTTAGATTTGAGAATTGAATGATTGGGAATGAATGATTACTATCATGGTTTGGAGCACGAGCCTACAGTTATATTCTCTTTGGTAACGGGGATTAAATACTATATTTTTTAAGTATATTGTTATATATAAAAAAGTATTTGACATATAGCTATAACTTCTTTATTTTGAAAGTAATAGTTATAAATTTCGGCACAAAATACCTATTTAAGTATTGCTTAATGAGGATTATTCATGATTTCGCAAGTAATTCGACGAGTTGCAGTTGTGGGAGGAACCCACGGAAACGAGTTGACTGGGGTTTATCTGATTAAGAAGTTTCAACAATTCCCAGACTTACTGAAACGATCGAGCTTTGAGGTGGTTACTCTATTAGCTAATCCTCAAGCGGTAAAGTCCAATCGGCGTTATGTCGATCGCGATTTGAACCGTTGCTTTGCCGAGGAAGATTTGTCTAACCCAGATTTGATGGGTTACGAGAACAGACGTGCTAAGGAAATCTCCGCCCAACTATGTCCGAAAGACGAACATGGGGCTGATGTGATCGTTGACCTTCACAGCACAACGGCCAACATGGGGCTGACAATTTTACCATCTAGCAAACATCCATTCAATTTGCAATTATTAGCTTATTTGAGTGAGATCGAACCCTCACTGCGAGTTTGTTTCGGAGAGCATTCTGGTGAGGATGCCCCAATGCTTCGATCGCTCTCTGCTTTCGGTGGCACCATAGAAGTTGGGCCCATCGCCCAGGGAGTCATTAACGCCCGTCAGCTTCAGCAAACCGAAATGCTAGTCCACGCCATTCTGGATTATCTCGACGCACAAAATCGGGGAAAGCCGCTTCCTATACCATCATATTTAACTGTATATCAGGCGATCGGCTCAGTAGACTATCCCAGAAATTCACTAGGTGAACTGCAAGCCGCGATCCATCCCCAACTTCAGTTCAAAGACTATGAACCCTTACATCCCGGTGAACCGATGTTTCTCACATTTACGGGAGAATCGCTCCACTATAAAGGAGAATCTACTGTTTTCCCTGTATTCATTAACGAAGCAGCCTATTACGAAAAACACATAGCGATGGTTTTGACGCAAAAACAACAGCTTCAGCTTGAAACGGCATAACTTGCCGAAAAATATGACTTTTATGAAATTAGGGTTATGACTTTTATGAACTCAAGCAATGAATTTATGAATTGACTTATCATCTCGCCGATGGAAGAATGTTAATTAATTTAAAATCACGCATTGTCTCCCCTAAACACCAGTGAATCTCAAATTATCAGGAGTGAATTTATGGAAAGTACGCTCGGTATATTTGCAATCGATCGCGAACAGCAGCTCACAGCAGCATTAACAACCTTTGGTAACAGCGGTCAGCTTAATTTTTTCACTGCATCCAGTCAATTTAACGGTAGCATCCCTAGCAACGGCCTTGACATTGATAATTTGACAGCGAGCGCGATCGGCGAACAAGGACAAATAGCAGATTTTGTAGTAACCCAAAGCAGCGAGAGCCTCAGTTACTCAGCCAACAATCAAGTCGCTAGCATTACATCTCTTGCTCAACAAAAATCGAACTCAGATGCGATCGCTGTCGGCACAGATCCCCTCACAGGAACGAGAACGGCTAATCAGTTGAATTTATCAGACCCAGACAACTCCTTAGCCACTGCACGCAACATGGGTGTTGCTGATAACAATCCCCTCATCTTCAATGATTTTGTCGGAGTTGACGATAACGAGGATTATTATCGCTTTACTATTAACAACAATAGCGATGTAAGCTTGCGTATCGATGTTTTGAATGGAGCAGGAATCGAGTTGATTCAAGATAAGAATCGCAACGGCGAGGCTGATTATGATGAACTTCTTGGCAGCGATTATGCCTCGCCCGGTGCATCCGGCGAGATAAATTTCTTCAACCTGACTCCTGGAGATTACTATGTCGCAGTTTATAGTTACTTTGACTATAAGAATTACAACCTGAATCTAGCTGCAACGCCTGCTACTGGTTTTAGCAGCAATTACGGATACGGTTTAGTAGATGCAAATGCAGCAGTAGCCGGCACTTTTAACAGTCCCGTTAAATTCCCCGAAGTTCCTAATTTGGGCGGGAATGATTGGGCAAGAGACATGGTAAATGCGCCGGAAGTTTGGCAGGGGGGAATTACCGGAAATGGGATTGTTGTAGCTGTCGTCGATAGCGGTGTTGACTACACCCATCCCGATTTAGATGCCAATATTTGGCAGAATGCGGGTGAAATTCCCAATAACGGAATTGACGACGACCGCAACGGATATATTGATGATATTCGGGGTTGGGATTTTGTGTGGAACGACAACAACCCAATGGATTGGGACGGTCATGGGACTCACGTAGCAGGCGCGATTGCGGCCGAACGAAATGATTTTGGCATAACTGGAGTTGCCTACAATGCAAAGATTATGCCTGTGAGAGTTTTGCCGGCATTTGGCTCTGGGAACTTTAATAATTTTGCTGCTGGAATTCGTTATGCTGCTGATAATGGAGCTAATGTAATTAACGTTAGTATTGGTGGCTGGTCGCCTAGCATGGAGGTTGATGAGGCAATTCAGTACGCCACTAACAAAGGAGTTGTTGTCGTCATGTCAGCAGGAAATGATGGTTTTTCTGAACCAGACTATCCAGCTAGATATGCCGATCGCTTCGGAATTGCTGTGGGAGGAATTGATATAAATGGCAGGATGGATCAATTCTTTAACCGTGCAGGTGGCCGACCTTTGGATTACGTAGTTGCACCGGGAGTAGACATCTATTCTACAACTCCCTACAACACCTACGAAACCTACAGCGGCACATCGATGGCAGCCCCTCACGTAGCGGGTGTAGCGGCTTTAGTTTTGAATGCCAATCCGAATCTAACTCCGGCTCAGGTTGAGCAAATTTTGACTGCAACAGCCAACCAAAATGAGATAATAGCCTAGAAAAAATAGGCAGCAACTATTCAGAAACATTAGTCGATCGCCTTACAAGCGCGCGAATCTGTTTTGTCAGAAGCTTCGGGCGATCGAACACTCGTCTATTTACCAAATTTGCAATTTTAATGTGAGGACGTATGACTATTAATCGCGTCTCAGTTGACTCAGCAGGCAATCAGGCGATCGGCGACTCCGAGATCCCCTCCATCTCTGCCGATGGGCGGTTTGTGACGTTTTTATCTAACGCCACCAACCTCGTGCCGGGGGACACTAACAATAGCAAGGACATCTTCGTGCGCGACTTGTTAACGAATATCATCACCCGCGTCTCAGTTAACTCAGCAGGCAATCAGGGGAACGCCTTGTCCGTCCTCCCCTCCATTTCCGGTAACGGGCGGTTTGTGGCGTTTGCATCGAATGCTTCCAACCTCGTGCCGGGGGACACTAACGGTAGAGCCGACATCTTCGTCCGCGACTTGTTAACGAATATCACTACCCGCGTCTCTGTTGACTCAGCAGGCAATCAGGGGAACGGCATTTCCTATTCCTTGTTGACCTCCATCTCCGCCGACGGGCGGTTTGTGACGTTTGCATCGGATTCCACCAACCTTGTGGCGGGAGACACTAACGATACCCGTGATATCTTCGTGCGTGACTTGTTAACAAACACTACCACCCGCGTCTCTGTAGATTCAGCAGGCAATCAGGGGAACGGCATTTCCGAGTTCCCCTCCATCTCCGACGGGCGGTTTGTGGCGTTTGCGTCGAATGCCTCCAACCTCGTGCCGGGAGACACTAACAATAGTAACGACACCTTCGTGCGCGACTTGTTAACGAATACCACTACCCGCGTCTCTGTAGATTCAGCAGGCATTCAGGGAAACGACTCCTCCCGCATTCCCTCCATCTCCGCCGACGGGCGGTTTGTGGCGTTTGTATCTAGTGCCACCAACCTAGTACCGGGAGAAACTAACAATCGCGGCGACATCTTCGTGCGCGACTTGTTAACCAATACCACTACCTGCGTCTCTGTTGACTCAGCAGGCAATCCGGGGAACGACTCCTCCCTCTATAGTTCGATCTCCGCCGACGGACGGTTTGTGGTGTTTGAATCTGATGCCTCCAACCTCGTGCGGGGGGACACTAACAATAGCACTGACATCTTCGTGCGCGACTTGTCAACCAATACCACCACTCGCGTCTCTGTTTCAGGGGCGGGCAATCAGGGGAACGGCGAATCCTACAGCCCCTCCATCTCCGCCAACGGGCAGAAAGTGGCGTTTTCATCTAAGGCCTCCAACCTCGTGCCGGGAGATACCAACAATGGCTCAGACCTCTTTATTGTTGACTTAACCAACACTCCAGGCGTCATCAATACTTCTAGTAACAACATCAACGGCACAAACGGCAACGACAACCTGATAGGCACTCCCAGCAGCGATAATATCAACGGTTTTGACGGCGATGACGCACTTATCGGCAGACAAGGCAACGATATCCTTGTCGGGGGCGGCGGCAGCGACAACCTGTTTGGTGGCAAAGGTTTTGACACCCTCAACGGCGGTTTGGGAAACGATATTCTAGTCGGCGGCGCGGGCAACGATGTATTTGTTTTAGGTGCGGGGTTGGGAGTTGATACAATCTCTGATTTCGGCAACGCTCAAGATACCATTCAATTAATCAACGGCTTGACTTTCGGACAACTATCAATTTCCGCTGGAACTAACGGCACATTAATTGGATTAGCTAGCAGCGGTGAAATTTTAGCTGCTTTGACAGGTGTTGCTCCCAATCTCATCGGTCCTGAAGATTTCGTCTCTGTTTAAATATCTGTAGATTCTCAATTGCCTGCTGTAGAAACACAGCAATGCTTTGTCCTTTCACCGAATATCTCACCTTTACTCAAAGAACACGATCGGGAATTACGCACTCCGACAGAGAAACCGAGTTCTTTTGCGAATCTTCGGGTCACAACGCAGTATTTTCGTAAAAAACCCGGTTTCTGAACCCCCATGCACAAGCCCTAGCAAAAAATGGTTTGACGCGCAATATACTGTTGTTAGCTTTTAGTTATTAATTATGGCAAATTATAAAACAGTTTTTTTGTTCAATAGTTTAACTTTAGTGCTAGTTGGGATAGTGACGGCGTGTCTGAATTTATTCGGTTTTTCGGTAAAAGGGTTGTTTTTGCCGCCTTGCTCTGCCACGTATCCGGGTGCAGGTTTCTTTTTCTTGGCGTTTCAAATGTTATTTTATTTATCGGTAATGGTGTGCGCTTTTACCTTTGGATTGCTGAGAATTATTCAACCAGATCGCCCAGGAAATCGATTTCTTTTATATTCGGCACTGTTTGCAGGTTGCTTTCTGTTCAATGAAGTTTTTCGCACCCATGTTCATCTGGGACGTGCGGGTTTTCCGAAAGTGACAATTGTCATATTTTACGCCGTGCTCGCAATTGCATACGGATTAACTTTTCGGAGGCATATTCCCTCGACTCCCTATGCTTTACTGCTGAGTGGCGTAGGTTTGTTATTTGTTGCCTTTTTTGCAGAAGCGCTGCCCTTAAAAAACGAGATTGTGTCGAGCTTGCTGGAGGGAATACCGAAGCTGTTGAGCGGGATTAATATTGCACTTTATTTTTGGTTTGTGTGCCAGGATTTGATAGTGCGATCGTTCAATTTTTCTAACACGAACTCAAATACAGAATGGAACTAAGATGAAGATTTGCTGTTGGGTGGGGGCGAGTTTTTGAGATTATCTATTATTGACAAATATTGTTTGTAAAACCCGCCACTACATGATTGTATAATCGGTTAAAACTGAGATATTGCACAATTGTTAGTTAGCCTTTTATGAACAGTCAAGATGCCTGTTCCACAAAATATAAATTTTATTGTGGAACAGGCATCTTGCCTGTTGCTGAAAATGGTGCAAGATATCAGTTAAAACAAAAAGTATCGCTGCGCCATTGGCAAAACAGTTGCCGGTTCGCAAGTTAACAATTCCCCATCCGCCCTAACTTCATAAGTTTCTGGATCGACTTCCATTTGTGGCAAATAATCGTTGAGTTTCATATCTCTTTTACTAATTTGTCGCGTCCCGGAAACGGCTACAGTGGGCTTTTGTAAACCGAGCTGTGCGGCAATATCTCGATCGCGCGCAGCTTGGGAAACAAACGTCAGACAAGTCGCCCCAATCGCCCCGCCAAAACTGCCAAACATCGGCCGCATATGCACCGGTTGCGGCGTGGGAATGCTGGCGTTAGCATCTCCCATCTGCCCATAGGCGATCGCCCCTCCTTTAATTACCAGTTCCGGTTTCACCCCAAAAAAAGCCGGCCGCCACAAACACAAATCCGCCAATTTCCCCTCTTCCACCGAACCCACATACTGACTAATTCCGTGAGTAATCGCCGGATTAATTGTATATTTGGCAATGTACCGCTTCACCCGAAAATTATCATTTTCTCCCTCTGTTTCCCCCCCTTGGTAAGGGGGGGTTAGGGGGGGTAAATGTCCCCGCTGCACTTTCATTTTATGAGCCGTTTGCCAAGTCCGAATAATCACCTCTCCCACTCTTCCCATCGCCTGAGAATCAGAAGAAATCATACTAAACGCACCTAAATCGTGCAAAATATCCTCAGCAGCAATAGTTTCCCTTCTAATTCTCGATTCAGCAAAAGCGACATCTTCAGGAATACCTCGATCCAAATGGTGGCAAACCATCAACATATCTAAATGTTCTTCTAAAGTATTGACAGTGTAAGGGCGAGTCGGGTTAGTTGACGAAGGCAAAACATTAGCTTGGCCGCAAACTTTGATAATATCAGGTGCGTGTCCGCCGCCAGCACCTTCAGTATGGTAAGTATGAATAGCTCGATTTTTGAAAGCAGCAATTGTAGCTTCCACAAATCCCGCTTCATTGAGAGTATCCGTGTGAATTGCAACTTGCACATCGTACTCGTCAGCTACACTCAAACAAGTGTCGATCGTTGCTGGTGTAGTTCCCCAATCTTCGTGGAGTTTCAAACCCATTGCACCGGCCAAGATTTGTTCAATTAATCCTTGGGGTTGACTGCTATTTCCTTTACCTAAAAATCCTAGGTTTACCGGGAAAGCGTCGGCTGCTTGCAGCATTCGGTACATATGCCAAGGCCCCGGAGTGCAAGTTGTGGCGTTTGTACCCGTTGCAGGGCCTGTGCCACCGCCAATCATTGTAGTGATTCCAGAGGCGATCGCCACTTCTATTTGCTGCGGGCAAATAAAGTGAATGTGACTGTCGATTCCCCCGGCGGTGAGAATCATTCCTTCACCGGCAATTACTTCAGTACCAGGCCCGATAATAATATCTACCCTATCTTGAATATAAGGATTTCCGGCTTTACCAATTTTGTAAATTTTGCCGTCTTTAAGACCGACATCTGCTTTAACAATTCCCCACCAGTCTAATATTAAAGCATTAGTAATCACCGTGTCAACAGCGCCGTCTGCATTAGAAATCGGCGATTGTCCCATGCCGTCGCGAATAACTTTGCCACCGCCAAATTTAACTTCATCCCCGTAGGTTGTGAAGTCTTTTTCAACTTCTATGAATAATTCTGTATCGGCTAACCGGACGCGATCGCCCACAGTCGGCCCGAAGGTTTCCGCGTAGGCGCGACGATCCATTCTGTAACTCATGTTCACTCCTAATATTAATAAATTTTTAGTTAGCAGTTGAGACCCACTTCAATTATAGTATGTGACGAGTTCCTCAATCTGAAACAGTAAAAAAAATACAACATTAGGCAAGCTTTAAAACCCCGATCGTCATCAATTCTGCCCCTCGAAAATCTAAAATGGTATAATCGGGCAAATTTACTCCAGTATTTTCTGGATTTGCCTTTTTAAAATCTCCACATCCACCGTCATATCCATGCCAATGAAACTCCAATCTTCCGCTACATTGTTGTCATCAACCATGCGAGAGTATTCTAATCCCAATAGCTGGCAAATGTAATAGAAATATGGCGGAGTGTACCCTCCATAAAAGAATTCCAATACTTTCGTTCCCGGCTGACACCACAGCAAATTTGTAAAACCTGCCCCGTGAGGGCCGACAACCACCGCCGCTTCTGCAAACAGACGAATTTGTTCATCAACACTGCGCGAGATATCTTCCAAAATTTCAAAATCAAATTCTTTCAAAACCTCTCGCACTTGTACTTCATTTTTAACCTTGCGCCGGCCGCTTCTAGACAGATAAAGTTTTCTATAAGGCTTTACCTTTTCCTTAAGACAGAATTTTTTCCGCAAAAGCTCTATATCGTAAGGACTGGGAAAATACCAGTCTTGATTGTTTCCCACCACCACACTTTCTGCATGATATCCCGTATCTCTAGCCTGAGTGTCGATTAGTGAACTTTCAGGAATACCGAGTTTGGTCATAAAGCCCAACTCAAAATCTGTATGTCGTAAAGGATAACAAATTTTAGCTTCTTGCCAAATTTCCTTACCTAAAGCCTCCTCAATTCGACAAAGTTTAGCCAGCACAAAAATCACATAATCATAATAACTGCACCACAAATGCGACCAAGGAGCAACTACCAGCGGATAGGTAATTTGGTTAGGTTTGTAAGGCCATTCCAGAATGCCCGCACCGCTAATCCGAAAATCCAAGTCTAAAAGCAATTTCTTATTCAGCAGCGTGTTGCCCGACGTACAAATAGTTAAAGAATTTATTTTTTGATTCAAAGAAATCTTCCATACATAATCTGGGTCAAAAGACACGGCTTTTTCCGTGGCAAAAAACCTAGAAGGCACTTTTTTTACAGAAGTTAATGCGGGTATATTGATGGGTTGGTGCTGCTTTTTATAAACTATGCTGTCATCTAACAATTTGATGCTGGTGCGTCGGTCTAACGGGGTTCTCCAGACACGCCTTGATGTTGCCAGCAAGCTCTGCTTCAATTTCTGTTTGATCTGGTCAACTAATTTTGGGTTCATCACGCACTTTTGCTGTATATCTTTGCAGTTTTTACAACCACATTAGACCGCAAACGGCAGATTTTAACTCGCTCAAAAGTAGGAGATTGAACTAACAAAAAAAGCCCGAAGGCATTTATACAGAAGGCAGAGAAAAAGTTTTTATCTTACTTTATCATTCTCCAGGCATAGGGCTGGAAATGATACCATTTGCGATTTTACATTTGGGATTGGGATGAGTGTCACTATGATAGTGTGGAGAGAGCCTACAGTTGCATTATGTTTTGAAACTGGTAGGACTTTTAAGTTAAAAAGCTTCAAATTCCCAAATCAACAATCGTGAACGGTCATCTGGCTTCATACTTCAGCATCCAGATGACCGTTCACTTTTCCATTAAAGCCGTAGACTTGACGACTACCAACAAACGGCACTAATTGAACTTCCCTTTCATCTCCTGGTTCAAACCTGACTGCTGTACCTGCGGGGATATCCAACCGCATTCCTTTTGCTTGTTCTCGATTAAATTCTAAGGCTTCGTTTGCCTCATAAAAGTGATAGTGTGAACCAATTTGGATGGGTCGATCGCCTTTATTTCCTACCAGCAACCGCACCGTTGGGCGATCGGCATTTAATTCTATTTCGCCTGCTGAAACAATCATTTCTCCGGGAATCATTTTTTCCTCCTCTGAGTATCGGTGGTTGATTTTTTAACGGATCGGATCGTGCACTGTTACCAACTTTGTTCCGTCGGGGAAAGTCGCCTCAACCTGGACTTCATGCACCATTTCTGCTATCCCTTCCATCACATCTTCCCGCGTCAGGAGAGTTGTTCCATAACTCATTAAATCGGCGACTGTGAGGCCATCTCTCGCTCCTTCTAAAATGGCGGCGGAAATGTAGGCGAGTGCTTCTGGATAGTTTAATTTTAAACCTCTTTGTTTGCGGCGTTCTGCTACCAGGGCGGCGGTGAAAATCAGCAGTTTGTCTTTTTCTTGGGGGGTGAGTTGCATTTTTATTCTTGTAAGTGCGATCGCATTATTTGGTGATGATATCGTTTACGGTTGTTTCTGAATGATTAAACCGCAAAGGGCGCAGAGGGCGCAGAGTCAGAAAAGAGAGACAGGAATAATCTTGTTAGCAGGGCAACTCTACATTGAAACTCAAAGATCATCCTATTTTATCCAAACTCTGGGTAAACAGCAAGGGCGTTCTGAAAAAGATAAGCGCAGCAAGTGCCAAATGCTGACAAACCAGTCTCTCGCTGCGGCTGTGGATGTACCGCGATATCGGCACAGCAAACCGTTAGGAATACGAGTCACGCCGACGGTGGAATTACCAGGAGAAATTGTTGCCTCAGATGGCAAATCTCGCACTTTTTCCATGAGCTCGGCTGTAACGGGTTCGCCTACCCAAGCGAGGGTGGCAACTACGGGTTTTCCTGCGAGGCCGTGAGGACTTTCGAGCATTTTTTCTCCTCCTTTGAGCAATTGTCTGTCAATCCATAAAGGGCTGTTTTGTTGCCAAATTTCGGTGTGCGAGATCCATTCTCCAGACAATAACTTTTCGCCCCTAGCACTGCGTCCAAATCTGGTAATTTCCCACAGTAAAATCCTCGCTGTTGGTGCTAATTCTACCCGCAAATTTTGCCGATATATTGCGCCGTCAAAAACTATAGTTTCTTGTGGCAGCCATTCTAAATTAGCACCAGTATCTAGCTGAATGTCAATATTTTGTTGTGATTCTAGTCCGCTGCTGCGATAGATTTTACTAGCAGCGGCGCTGGTAATCAAGGCTTTCGCCTTGGGTTGGAGGTGAAAATGGCTGGAAAGTCGATCGCCCCCGACAACTCCCCCACCCGTGTGCAAGATGACGCTGTGACAAATCTCTTTCCCTTCAGGATAAAACGGGCGCTGCACCTTTAGGGGTGCTTGCATTTGATTGTGAATGATTTGAGTTGCACCGGATCGGTTAGCGTAGGCTAAATTCAGGCTGCCGTGCCATCCAGTTTGAATGTTCTTGGTAGGTGTTTCAGTCGATTTTTGAATCACAGATTTTTACGATTAAATGTTAAATTGGAAACTTTTTTCATTTCTTTCGAGATGTATACTTATTATTTTTTTGCTAATATTACATAGTCATCAAGCCCATAATGCGGCTCGTAAGGTAATTTAAGGTGCTGGCGGAAAAGTGGACTGATGAATTTCTGTACAGGTAGATTTTCTCTAGCAAACTTGCCAAAATTAGGATGGGATGTCCTGCTACCGATTGAATTTAAATATTTATACCAAACTAAGTTTAAGCCCAGTTCATCAACAAATTGTCTTACTACACTTAGCTCATGTTGGCAATCATCAACTCGACGAACATTGTATGGGATCAGCAACTTCTTATCTTGAATAATTAGCAAAGCGTAACCCGAATCATTCAGGCTGTTTGTAAATATATCCTTGTAAATTAGAAGGGATTTTTCTCTTCTCTCCTCATCGTTAAAAAAACAGTGAGAAATCACTATAAAATCAAAGAATTTTTGAGGCAGTCTTTGAGATTGATTTTTCCCATCAAATATACTAGAAGTGTCAAAACGAAAGTAAGCATTCATCGCCTGGGGTTCCATGTACTGCCGCCAAAACTGGAGTCCGCGATATTGAAAAGCTTTTTGCTGTTCCAGAGAGTAGTATGATATGTGCATTGGTGGCATTGAAAAAAAGTCGCTACTGCTTTGCAGCAACAAACCGAGTCCGTAAGCAACAGTACCCGGCCCAGCAGCAATATCGAGGATATTAACTTTAGTCGGTAATAATCCAGCCTTGTAAATCAGGAACCAAGCTAGATATGTACAGTAGACGTTATCTAGGAAATACCTAATTAAATAGACGTGAGGACTTAGCTCAAAATTGTATTTAGGATCTTGTCCTTCTTTCAGTTTCTGTATATCGTCAATAGCTTGTTCAAGTAAATAATCAATATTGTTTTTTTCCCTGCTCAACTTATTAAGCTCATTCTTAATAAATCCAGCCAAATGTTGTTCAAAATTATTAAATGTTTTGTCGTCAATGCCAGTGCATTGAATCATACTCTCATCGCAGTCTATCAATTTGAAAGATTTTGAAATATGTTCAATGAACTTTGTGTCGGGAAACAATGTTAATTGATCAATCCGCGCCAGCGAATGGTCAAGTTGCCCGAAGCTTAGTTGCATTTCTAATTCTTCTAAATGCCGCTCGGCTTCTTTGATGCGGTCATTTTTTTTCTGTAATAACTTCTCAAGCTGTAGGCGCTCTTTAAATAGCTTCTGCTGCCATGAGAGTTTTGCCCCGGAATTTTCTATTTGTTTTAACAGTTGTTTGGCAAGTCGATTATTTTGACTCTTAACGGCTTCGTTAAACTGATGGGAACGCCACCAGTTAGCTAGCGAGTTATTCATAGCCAAATCCCTCTTTGCCTTCCATAATTTCAACATCGGGGAGCAGCGCAATTAATTTATTTTTAAACTTGCGATAACTCTGTTGTTCGCTATTGTACCACCAAGCGTACTTGTGTTTAAGAGCTAATGCTTCCTCGCGAGTTGACGCAATTAGCGATCGCCCGTTGCTGGCATGAAAATCCTGAATCACCACTCTATCTACAACTGCCAGCTTGCTAATAAAATCCGCTTCATCTTCCGGTAAGGTAGGGAGTAGTGGCGTCACAGTTATAGAAAATCTGACTTCGCAATTTTCTTGGTAAGGAAAGCTGTATTTCAGTTTTGCCATAGCTTTGAGTCTCGCAGGAATACTCGGCGACTTTGGTTCAAAATCTTTCCTTACTTTTTCGCTACCAGTGGGAATGCTCATGTTAATTCGCAACCGCTGAAATTTCTGTAAAATATCGATATCTCTAGTTATCATAGGACTGCGAGTTTGGATAACTAGCGTCGGTTGATAGGAAAGCATTACTTGTAACAAGTACCTAGTTAATAGTTTTTTAGTTTCAATGGGCTGATACGGATCGGTGACACTACTCATGTAAATGCTAGGTGGTCGATCCGGGTTTTTCTTGTACCAACTATGCAACTCTTTCTTTAAAATATCGGTGGCATTTTCTTTGATGATAACCCAATTTCCCCAATCCTGACGCATCTGCGAATTAGGGCTAAAAGCAGCAGCATAACAATAGCTGCATCCGTACTGACAGCCGCGATAAGGATTTAGCGTGAAATCGTAAGCACTGATAAATCCAGTAGCTTTGTTAAGCACTGACTGTGCATTTTGTGCATACACTTTAGAACTTCCGAAGTTTTCTTTGAGTGCGACAGTGTGTTTCTTGCCGATGGAATATTCTTCATACTGAGACTTTACCATGATTGAACCTGCTACAGTATTAAAATGGAAAATGTTTATAAATGAGAAAGGCAAGGGCGCTTCTATCTTGCTACTTCACTGTACCCCACTCAACAAATGTTAGCAAAAAAGTGGGTAATTAGTCAACTTTACAATAATTTTTTTGAAGAACCAACAAGTCAGCTCTTTAAACTCCACGCTAAGCTCGATCGCGAATGTAATGCAAGCTTACGGATTTACTGACAGCGACGATATTTTAGCAAAAGTGCTGGAATTAAACCTAGAACTGGCCAAAAAAGAAAAACGGGGAGAAGCGGTAGTTGGGCCTTGTTTCCCAACCGACTAAAAATACTAATCGCTGTAGCCCTAAGTTTTCTAAATTTGCGTATAATCACATAGATTGTTGATTGAGATCACAAACACTCTAGTCTAAAAAGAGAGATACTAGGGGAAGCGTTGAGTTTTGAGTGAAAGAATTCAAAATTCAAAGTTCAACACTCAAAACTGCTTTCGACCTTCAGCATAAGTGCATTCTGCTTTTCTTCGCTCAATTACTCCTGATTAGTTTGGGAGGAACTTCCAATGTTATTATTTACCCACAGTCAGTCCAAGAATAGCAAAGTAGAGCAAAAGCACTATGCTCAAAAAGATTTGTTACAAACTTCAACTATTAATCTAACTGGGCTAAAGGCAGAATGCAAGCATTTGCGGATCGGTCAAAAGATTAGCTATAGCTATGCTTTAGCTGTCGGCATAGCGATTTTGGGAACTGGTGCGGGAATGAGATTCGGAGACTACTTTCGCAAGCAAGCTTTAGTTCAGGTAAATGTGGCGCAACAGCAGCAGCAACTGCTGCAAAATTTGCAAAATACCGTATTTGAAGCCCGATCGCACGCGGCGAGATTGCCAGTCGTTTTGGGAAACGCCGTATGGCTGCAATACGAACACGATCGCTTTTTCGGGCAAATCAATCAAGCAAAAATTATGATTGCAGAAATTGAATCTTTCGCACGAGAACATCCCGATCGACTAGCAACAGAAGAGGCCACATTGCAGGCTATCTTGAAGAAATCTGCCCTCGTCATTGATTACTACGGTCAGCTAATTAAATTGCAGTTAAAAGAAGCGGAAGTTTGGAATTTGCAGCCCAACAGCATCGAGTCCGCACAGCTACAAATGTTGAGGACTAGCAGCGGCCAAGAGGCGATCGTACTAGATAACCTTGCTCAAAGTTTAACTGACCTAATTTCTACCGTAGAAATTCATAAACAGGAAGGAACTCAAGCATTAGAAGAATCTGAAAAATTGCGAAACCGAATTATTCTCGGAAGTATGCTAATTTCAGCACTCATCGCCGCCGCCCTAGCAGACAAAACCAGCCGCGCGATCGCCCAACCTCTCGAAACCGTCACTAATGTCGCTCAGCAAGTCGCTCGCGAATCAAATTTTGATCTGCAAGTACCAGTCACAACCGACGACGAAATCGGAGTTTTAGCGGTCTCTTTCAATCAATTAATTCAGCGAGTTAGCGAGTATACAAAAGAACTCAAAGAAACTCAATCCCAATTAATTCAAACCGAAAAAATGTCATCTCTCGGTCAAATGGTGGCAGGGATAGCCCACGAAATCAACAATCCCGTCAACTTCATCGGCGGAAACATTGACTATGCCAACCAATACATCGAAGATTTGGCAGGTTTGGTAACTCTCTATCAAGAATATTATCCTAACCCACCAGATGGCATTCTAGAGCGCATCGAAGACATTGAACTAGAATTTCTCAGAGAAGATTTACCAAAAACCCTATCTTCGATGAAAATGGGAGCCGATCGCATTCGCGAAATTGTCGTATCCATGCGTAATTTTTCGCGATGCGACGACGGAAAAATGAAATCAGCCGACATTCACGAAGGAATAGATAGCACCCTCGTCATTCTCAATCACCGGCTCAAACAAGGTATTCAAGTTATTAAACAATACGGCAAGTTGCCTGCAGTTGAGTGCTATCCCGCGCAACTGAATCAAGTATTTATGAATATTATTAGCAATGCAATAGATGCGCTGGAGGAGGTGAAAAAAGAAGACAAAGGCTATTCGCCAACGATTTGGATTAGCACGGAAATTACGGCAGACAATACTGTCACCGTCAAGATTCGGGATAACGGGCCGGGAATCGCGTCCGCCAGTACCCAACAGATATTTGACCCATTTTTTACTACAAAGTCGATCGGCAAAGGTACTGGATTAGGATTGGCTATTTCCTATCAAATCCTTGCCAAGCATCAAGGCAAAATTGAGGTAAATTCTCAAATAGGACAGGGCACGGAATTTGTGATTACTTTGCCAGTTGCTGTGTAATATCACGCGGGGCGACTTCGTTTTTATGTGTCTGGACTCAAGGTTGTGAAGTCTCGATTAGGCCGATTTACGGGATAGATAACTTATATTCTTATATTACAGATATTGGTGAACCAGTGCCTACAGACATCATGGTTTTTTTACCGGGCATGAGATGGCGATTAGTGCCGAATAACATATTATTCGTCGCTTTTAAAAATTAATCCCGTCTCCATAACATTAACTGAAGCGCTCGCTCTATAAAGATTCTAGCAGCTTTTTGGACCACAAAAGTACAGCAGTGACTTTAACAGGTTTGTTGTCGCTATTTAAACTTTTGACAAATTTTGTGTCGCTTCTTAAAAAACGGGACTTGTAAAAATTAGACAATCAAAGTCCTCTTGAGGCGTCCTGGTGATACGGGATTGTACCCTCGATAGAATGTCCGAAAGCCTCACCATCACCTACGTTCTCGATCGCAATACAATGTTTCTAACTTTTGGCATCGCCGGGGCCGAAACTCTCAACGCCGATCGCGTTTATATTAGTATCAACACTTGAGATTATTCCGGCTATCGGGACTGTCACCCCCATTATATTTAAGCCATTCAAGAAGTATTTCGGATAGGGACACAATAGGGGAAAGAACGTGATGCACTCTCTATCTTAATACTTCTGATTGAGCTAAAGAAGACATAAATCATTAAATAAATTAGGCAATAATGGGGGAGTGCCTTGCGAAAAAAACTTGGTTTTGTTACGGCGGTGAAGTTGCTGGTGGCGTTTGCGATTCCTGTGAGTTAAGTCTGCCAGCGTTTAAGGAGTTAGGTTTACAAGATCCGCTGCCTTATCCTCCCAACCATAAAACCTATAGATAAAAAATTTATTAATAATTTGGTCACAACAGTTGACTGAAGCTTAACCAACGGATAATCTATTTTAATGACAGTTTCTTCCAAATAGCTTATAATAGTTATGCAATTTTCAACGGCCACTCAAACTCTTAAAAATAATGAAGCGGCGGCATTTTGTTGGGTTATCGCTATTGTCTGTAGCAAGCTGTTCTACAACAGTAAATCAATCTAATCGCAGCTCTTCCAGTTTGGTCGTAAGTGAACCTGAAACCCTTGAATTTGCTGTAACTGATGTTCAGGGTGCAGAAGATTTGCAGCAAAATTATCAAACCTTTCGGACTGTTCTTGGGGAAGTTTTGGAGAAAAAAATTGAATTGTTCCCCGTAGATAACTATATAGCAGCAGCCGTAGCTCTCCAGTCGGATCAGCTAAAATTAGCTCTAACAGGGCCATCTGAATATGTGATTATGCGGGCCCGGACAAATGCTGTTCCCATCATTGCCATCACCCGCCCGGACTATCACTCAATTATTGTTGTTCGTGCCAATAGTGAGATTAAGTCAGCAGCACAATTGAAAGGTAAAACAATAGCTATGTGGAAAATAGGTGCAACTGGTGGTCATCTAGGCCCGATTAAAATTCTCCTGGATGCTGGCTTAAATCCCCAATCCGACTTCAAAATCTCAATGTTGGAAAGAAAGGGTTTGCAGGCTCTCAAACAAGACCAAGTTGATGCCTTAGCAATTGGTGTGAATAGATACAAAGATTTACTCAAAACAGACAGTTTATCAACCAATGATTTTCGGATTATTGCCACAGGGCAACCCTTACCTAGTGATTTGTTTGTTGCTAGTAGCAACCTGCCTAATACTATTGTTGAAAAAATTCGCGATCGCTTGGTAGAAAATCAAGATCAGCTAATTGAAGCAATTTTAGTAGGGAAAGATAATGATAAGTATCAAGGAGCTAAACTGATGCCAGCTAACGACAGTGATTATAACATGATTCGTGAAGTTTATAAGGCTATTGGTCAGGGGAATGTCTTTTAAGGTTAAATTTTATCTAATGCCTACTTTGTAGTAGGGCTTTAGCCCTTAATCCTCCATAAACTCTAGGGAAGATTGCCTACTATGAATAAGAGACTTTATTTATGTGCATTTACTAATAAAGTTGTTAAAATTTAGCTCAGGTTGCCAGTATGCACAAGTTTGAACAGGGAGAGAATAGGGCTGTGAGGTTCAAAAACATTATCCTAAATAGACGAAAAAATAATATCGCTGTCACTGAAGGATCTCGCGACCTCAAAAATCCTCTCAAAAAAACTCCCTTGACTGCAATTAACCGCTTCATTTCTCGGTTAAGCATTGCCAAAAAAATTAATTATGGCTACTCACTAGCAATTGGAATAGCCGTACTAGGAGCCACAGGGGGAATGATCTGTGGAGACTATTACCAAGACCAAGCTTTCCAAGCTCTAACTTTCGCCGACCAGCAACAGGATTTGCTCAGGGATTTAGAATATTCCGTGCAGGTAGTGCAGTCACATCCCAAACGACTAATATCTATCTTGGGAGATTCAATCTGGTTTGAATATGAAACTGCTAAGTTCTCGAAAGATGTTAAGGTCGTTAAAAAACTTATTGCAGAAATAGACACTTTTAGTGAAAAACATTCCACAGAATTAGCAGTAAATTATGCTGAATTAAAGAAATTGTTAGATGGTTACACAACTGCGACAGATTCGTATTCTCAATTGCTCACATTTTTTTGGCAAGAAATAGCTTCCTCCTCGCTAAAACCAGAAGAAGTTAAAGAGGCACAGCAGCAGGTATTGGATTTAATCAGAGGGGATAGAGCAGTTAAGCTCGATGTTAAGTTTGAGCGACTGTCAGAGAGTTTAAGCTTGATGACTGAAGTAGCTAAGGCACAGCAAAGACAAGCCTACATTAATTTTAAGGTAGCTGAGAAATTGCGAGTGCAAATCATCGTAGCGAGTATGTTAGTGTCAGTTGTGATCGCTACTTTTCTAGCCATCTGTACCAGCCGCGCGATCGCCATCCCTATCCAAGCTGTAACCAGCGTTGCTAAAACTATTACTCAACAAGCAAATTTTGATTTGCAAGCACCTGTCACCACAGAAGATGAAGTAGGAACCTTAGCAAAATCCATCAATCAATTAGTTCAATGGGTAGCAGAATACACCGATGAATTAGAGCTGGGTCGCCAAACTTTGGAAGAGCGAGTAGAAGAAAGAACAGAAGAGCTTACAGCAGCGCTTCACCAACTTAAACACACCCAAACCCAGTTAATTCAAACCGAAAAAATGTCCAGTTTAGGGCAGATGGTGGCAGGCGTCGCCCATGAAATAAACAACCCTATTAACTTTATTCACGGCAACCTAGAATACGCCAACGAGTATGTTATAAACTTGCTGCGTTTACTTCGTCTCTATCAGCAGGAATACCCGCAACCCACAGAGGCGATCGCAGAAGAAATCGCAGAAATAGAACTAGACTTTATCACAGAAGATTTACTAAAACTGCTTGAATCTATGAAAATAGGTTCAGAACGCATCCGGCAAATAGTTTTGTCTTTGCGAAACTTCTCTCGCTTAGATGAAGCTCAAATGAAATTAGTTGATATCCATGAAGGTATTGACAATACACTATTGATTTTGAACAGTCGGCTCAAGCAGGGAATTGAAGTTGTCAAAAACTATGGAGACTTGCCAGAAGTAGAGTGTTATCCAGCGCAGCTAAATCAAGTATTTATGAATATTATAGCCAATGCGATAGATGCACTAGAAGGGTCATCCCAGGACTCTAAAAAAGGGAAAAATCCTCAGATTTTAATTCAGACGCAAAAGTTGGATAGTAGCCAAATTCTGGTGCGAATTTGCGATAACGGCCCTGGCATTCCATCCGCCATCCACAGTAAGCTATTTGACCCATTTTTTACAACTAAAGAACCAGGAAAAGGCACTGGTATCGGACTCGCAATTTGCTACCAGATTGTGGAAAAACATCGGGGGAAAATAGAGATAATTTCATCTTTTGGAGGGGGAGCAGAGTTTGCGATCGCACTTCCCGTCTCATCTCAAACTTGAAGCTAGATATTGTCTATTTTGAGGACATTAATGTGTTAACGACGGCACATAATTTATTATTCGACTATTTAAACTCAGCTCAGACAGCCGCCCAATTTCCAGAACCAGCTTATTTTCTCAACCAGTTGAAAGCCTGACGCAAAAAGTCCGGGGCGAACTTGGCAGATATAGAGGCGCTTTTGGACATAGTAGAAAACCATTAGCGCGAGAATTGAGCGGAAAACTGAACTCTTGGTGACAAGAAATCTGAAACCGTTGAATCACAAAGGATTGAAATGGATGGGGGCGGAGGGACTTGAACCCACACGACCGTTTCGGGTCAACGGATTTTAAGTCCGTAGCGTCTACCATTCCGCCACGCCCCCCTTTGGTCAAGCTGCTATGGTTTTGAGCCACTAACAGTAACAGCCTTTTATTCTACAGGCAAAACCCCAATTTACGCAACCCCTAATCAAAAAATTCTCAAAAGTCGCGCTGGATCTCCCCAAGCGGTACAATAGTTAACCAGCTAACGGAGCGTGTCAACTGACTTACCCGTGTTATTATTCCCCTAAAGCAAATCTATGTATATTACCTTACTGCTTTACGCCGTCTTGGCAGGAGCCTACCTCCTGGTAGTACCCGCAGCCACCTACGCTTACCTGAACAGTCGCTGGTACGTCGCTACCTCTTTTGAGCGTGGCTTCATGTACTTCTTGATGTTCTTCTTCTTCCCAGGTATGTTTCTCCTAGCTCCATTTTTGAATTTTCGCCCCAAACGGCGGCAGATAGAAGCCTAAATGCGACGTATTGACGTAATTGGAATCAGTGTCGGCTTTTTTGTAGCAGGTGGGTTTGTCTACTTGCTACTGCAATTTGCCGGACTCGACAGCATGAATGCAGGGATTTGGAGTCAGTTATTTTTGGTCGCTGGCTTGATTGGCTGGCTGGTGACTTATTTATTTCGAGCACTGACTCAAAATATGACCTACAGCCAGCAATTGCAAGACTACAAAGAAGCTGTCTTGCAGAAGCAGCTAGATGCACTCACTCCTGAAGAATTAGCCAAACTTCAAGCCGAAATTGAGCAGGAAAAAGATAATTAGTCATTAGTCATTAGTCATTAGTTAAGCTGTTCACCATTTAAATCTCAGAGGCTATCTAGGCCACTAAAGGGTTTCAGGCTCTGAAATACGCAGTTTAAATGCTAAACAGCTTATTAGCAATAAACGGTGAAATAATGACTGCCGACTAAAAGCTAAGGAAGATGAATATAGACCGCCAAGAAATGATTGCTGACTAATGACTAATGACCGCTGACTGATGACCAATGACCAATGACCAATGACTAATGACTAATGACTAATGACCAATGACTGATGACTAATAACTAATGACTATTTCTAATTGTTTTGAAACGTTACGCAAGAACCACCAATGTGCATTGATTCCTTTTATTACTGCTGGCGACCCAGACTTGGAGACAACGGCTAAAGCACTGCAAATTTTGGATGATAACGGTGCAGACGCGATCGAGCTTGGCGTTCCCTATTCTGACCCGCTAGCTGACGGGCCGGTGATTCAAGCCGCTGCTACAAGGGCTCTACAGCGGGGAACGCGGTTAGATGCGGTGCTGGAAATGGTAGCGAAAGTTAGTCCAAATTTGCGATCGCCCATCATTCTGTTCACATACTACAACCCGATTTTGTACCGAGGTATAGAAACCTTCTTGCAGCAAATCAAAAGTGCTGGAGTTCAGGGATTGGTTGTACCAGACTTGCCCTTAGAAGAAGCCGACAGTCTCATCCAACCTGCCAACAAATTAGGGATTGAACTAACATTATTAGTTGCTCCCACCAGTCCCAAAAGTCGTATAGAGGCGATCGCTCGTCAGTCTCAAGGATTTATTTACTTAGTCAGTGTGACGGGGGTGACGGGAGTACGCGAAGGCTTAGAAACGAGAGCAAAAGAGTTGCTGCAAGAACTTCGCGCCGTCACCGACAAACCCATCGGCGTCGGGTTTGGTATATCGCAACCCGAACACGCTCGCCAAGTGAAAGAATGGGGTGCAGATGCTGCGATTGTGGGCAGTGCTTTTGTCAAACGCTTGGCAGAAGGTACTCCCGAACAGGGCTTAGAGGCGATCGGCGAATTCTGCAAAAGTCTAAAAACAGCGATTCAAAATCCTTAGCAACTGTACAGATACTTTCAGCCATTAGACAGATGTGTGCGATCGGGATATGCCATCACAATTGCGATTAAAGACCTTGTTGTACTTGAGATAATACACCACATTCCTTCTAGTTCCTGACTAGAAGGTTTTTTTTTGACGAACACGCACAACATTTGAACATAGTGCGCGTCTGGAGATCAAAAAAGCTATGTATGGAAACGGCATTGCCTTGTCCGGCGCAGGGTGCTGCGACTTTTAATAATTGGTAGAAGATTGAGGATTATTCATTCCTTCTTCCTGATTGCTGATTTCTATCCGGTCGCCAAGCCGAAGAGCCTTCTTATTTCTTCCTTCTTCCTTCTTCCTTTTACTATAACTTAAGGAATGTAACTTGGGATAGATGAAAAACTACGGTTTCTATTCCTATACTTAAAAAAGTGTTTAAGTACCTAATTTGGTAAGGCTAGACATCGACAAAGCCACAAGGCATTTGAACATCTCACAATAGAAAGGAGCATTTTTATGAAGAGACTAACTGCATTTCTGAAAAAAATTCGAGCTGTACAAATTTTAACAGTTTTTCTGGCTGGCATTTTAGTATTTGTGAGTACGGCTTGCAGCAGCGCCCCTGATATTATGGCAGGAAAAACTGATGTGATGACAGGAAAAGGAAAAACTGCCGACCAAATTAGAGAAGAAGTGCCGACCGGCGCTGTAACGTCCGAATTCAAAGGCGGCATGAACGATTACAGCGATGTCGATCCTAGAAACAAAAAGGTGACAACAACAGAAGCAAAAGCTCAGCTTCTCAAAGAGCAAGCGCAGCACCGCATTGACACGAAATCTAGCAACAATGTAGGTGAAAATGTGCGGCGGGTAGCGGATGATGCGCCTGAAAAACTCGACCAAATCGGCCAAAAGGTCAAGGACGATGCTCGCACCGCCCAGCGCAAAGCTGATGACTTTGGCGACAAAACCAAACAAGGCTTTGCTAATCTTCAAGAAAACACTCGCGAAGGCTTGAAGGGAGCAAAAGATATTGTTAAAGAAGCCACCGAGGGAGCAAAAGAAAGAGTATCAGAAGGTACTGAGTCTCTGAGATATAATACCGCCGGCGGCCAAGAAAATATCAATGATGCAGCACGAGATGCAAGATAGAAGGCTCAAGATGCCTCAGACAATATTTGCTAGAAAGTGAATGGAGATATTGACTGAACTCAACGAGCGGCCGAAAGAGCGACAGACGACTAATCTCAAATAACGCTGTTTCCTTTTCTGGAAGCTACATTCCGACAGGGGTTTTAACCCCTGTCGGAATGTAGGTAAAGTCAATCGATTTTAGATTTTAGATTTTATAGCGTTTCCTTAGCTGATCAGGTACAACCAATCCTTATCCATTAAGGATTTTAGCTCTAAAAATGTACCTCATTTGACTGAGAAACGCTATAGATTTTAGATTGAAGCATTGATTCCACGGATGAATCCGGGGGCTTGTATCCTGAGTGCTTTCGGTCATGTGAAGACTACTGCCTATTAATATTGGATTGGGTTTTAACCGCAGGGAGGGCTATGAGGCCGGAAGTAGAGTGCAGGGGGGTTTCACCACAATCCAACGGCCCTGTCCTTTTCTAGGGGGGACTGGAGTGCCACTGCTTTCACGACGGATTCTTTATAATTTCTATAGATTATATTTGGACTTTTTAAGGTAATAACTTTTTGATCTGCTTTGCGGAAATTTTGGTGATCGAGCTATATTAAATTTAATTAATTAGCAATTGTATGTTTGAAGACATGATAAGGCAGTGTTTATACGGTCTTTCGCGTTCATTGAATCGCATTTGAGATTAACAGTAGAAACTTATACGTAAGTAAAAAGCTTTAATCGCGATCGCCCAAGTATAAAATATTGTTCTTTAATAGATAATTTGATTTTTTGATCGACAGCTCGAAAATTATGCTGTTTATGCCCTAAGATAGATAGACTAAGTTTTGTCAAGTTAATGTCTGGGTTGAGGTCAGCCAATATGGACACAATAATAAATGCAGTATATTTGACTAGCGTAATACCGGGGTATCGATCGCGCAATCGCGCAATCGTACACAGATTCTTGATCGGCTATCGATCGGTTCAGGCGTGAGAAAGACCAACAATTGGCAGCTAAAATTCTCAAACCTACGTCATTGTGGCGGAGGATTTGCGGGAGGCGGTGCTGCCACAATCCCAAAAAGTTGCATTAGCGACCGTTAATTGCATCGGTAGAAATAGTCCTCACCCGAACAGACATTCTCGACGAACTCGAACGCAGACCGATTATTTACAAATACATTAAACATTCCAATCTTTCAATTGATTTTACCTGTTACCTGCTAGATTGAGGTGTATAAATTTTAGCAAACAGAGGCCACGGATTCGGGATATATTCGAGCCGTAATCCGCAGCCAATCGACAGGCGAAATGGAGGCAAACCTTATCTTGGGAATTGTGTTTTGATGCTAGTAACGATGATGCACGACTTTTATGATGCACTGGCACATTTGGCAATCTATGCAGATGCCGCACCGGCGGAGCGCCAACAAATCCTGAAGCGCGTTGGGGCTAGTCAGAAAAAACTCAAAGAATTCGCGCATCATACGCCGATAAATTACCAACACAAGTTCGATCTGCTTGAGGCAGAATTGCTGGGCGTTTTGGGACAGATAGCAGAAGCAATGGAACTGTATGATCGAGCTATTACCGGAGCTAAAGCTAACGAATATGTCAATGAAGAAGCTCTTGCCTGCGAACTCGCTGCTAAATTTTACCTGTCATTAGGAAGGGAAAAAATTGCCAGACTCTACATGATAGATGCCTATGATTGCTATGTCCGCTGGGGAGATAGAGCAAAAATAGACGACTTAGAAAAACGTTATCCTCAATTATTAAAACCGATTTTAGAACCAGCCAAACTCCCTGCAAATCCATTAGCAAATTTTCCAACACCTGCGGGGCAAAATCCATCGCTTCATCCATCCATTCATCCATCCATTCATCCGTCTGTTTCGGCGAGTGTCTCAGATTTCGGGAATTTTTCAACACTGCTAAAAGCTTGTCAAGCGCTCTCTAGTGAAAGAGAACTCGATCGACTGATTGCCAAACTGATGCAACTGGCGATGAAAAATACAGGAGCTGACAAAGGAGCGCTGATTTTGCCAAACGGCAATCAATGGGAAATCGCGGCTACCAGCACGCTCGACAATTCGGGAGTCGAGTGGGCGATCGACTTATCATCCGCAAAACTCGATGAAAACAGCGATATCTTGCCCCTGAAAATTGTTGACTGCGTTAAAAATTTATTGAAACCTGTGATTGTTCGGGATCTCGCTCAACAAAGTGATTGGGGTTCCGACTCCTACATCCTCAAATACCAACCGCAGAGCCTGCTGTGTTGGCCGATTCTCGATCAAGGCAGCTTAGTCGGCATTTTGTATCTGGAAAATCGCTTAACCGCAAGAGTTTTTACTCGCGATCGCCTGCAACTTCTCAATCTTCTGTCTTCCCAGGCAGCCATCTGTTTGCAAAATGCTCTTCTCTATAAAAAATATCAGGATTACAACCAACAATTAGAGCGATCGCTAGTAACAATTAGCCGAACCGAAGCTCAGCTTGCCGATCAGAAAAAAATGCTCCAAGCGATTCTTGATGTCGCTCCGATTTGGATTTGGATGGTTAATCCCAGTGGTAAAGTACAGTTTTTGAACAAGACATTTTCTCAAGATGTGGGCGTGCCTCTGAGCGATTTCCTAGCTGTCGATCATTATCAAGATATACTGGGGGAGAATGCAGCGGGATGTCTGGTTTCCGATGCCGCCTGCCTTGCTCAAGATTTGCCGCATTACTCCAGCGAAATTCTCAGACTTGTTGACGGCAAACTACACGATTTAGAAATCACGAAAGTGCAGTTAAAAAATTCCCAGGGCGAGACAATCGGGATTATTGGTTTGGGTGTTGATGCCACTGAGCGCAAGCGAGCAGCCGAACTTTTGCAAGAGCAAAATCAACAGCTAGAACGAACTTTAAAAAATTTACAACAAGCACAACTGCAAATCGTGCAAAGCGAGAAAATGTCGGCATTGGGTAATTTAGTTGCCGGAGTGGCCCACGAAATTAACAATCCGATTGGATTTATTTCTGGCAATTTAAGCGAAGGTAAAAGGAGCTTGGAAGATGTGATCGCACACTTAGAATTGTATCGCTCCGCTGCCTCGTCATCGGAAATAGCCGACCACGCCGAAGAAATAGACCTCGATTATCTTTTGGAAGATTTACCGAAAATGATTGACTCAATGCAACTTGGGTGCGAGCGCATTTGCAGCATCAGCAACAGTTTGCGTACCTTCTCCAGAGGCGACAAAGACTACAAAGTTCCTTTTAATATTCACGAAGGCATTGATAGCGCTATTTTAATTTTGAAACACCGTCTCAAAGCAAACGAACACCGCCCGCAGATCGAAGTGATAACTAAATACGGCAATCTCCCTAAAATCGAATGTTTTCCCGGTCAATTGAATCAAGTTTTCATGAACCTGCTTGCCAATGCGATCGATGCCTTAGAAGAGTCAAATATAGGACGCACTTTTAGCGAAATTACCGCCAATCCTAACCGCATCACGATTTGCACGGATATAGTCGGCGAAGGGTACATTAAAATAAACATTGCTGATAACGGCACTGGGATAAAAGAGGAAGTTAAACAGCAGATATTCGACCATTTGTTCACGACGAAAGGTGTCGGCAAAGGAACTGGATTGGGGTTGGCAATTGTCCACCAGATTGCGGTAGAGAAACATGGCGGAAGCATCGAGGTGAATGGCGAGCCGGGAGTGGGGACTGAGTTTGCTATCGTTTTGCCTGTGAAGGGATAAAATTTAATTAAAATTCAATGTTTTTTAGGCGATCGCGTAATAAGATATACTGACTTTAATTCGGGTCTTTTTTTGAAAGCCTTGGCATCACTCTTTTAAAGTTGTATTTTAGACACCCTATAAGTGAGCGCGTCACCCATTTTTAGTTGGGAGATGTCTATTATACAAAAAATTAATCACCACGGCTTCGCCTACAAAAATTTATCTTAAATTTAACCAATCTTGAATTTCTTGCGCTAACCAAGCCGCCTCAATCTCTGTCAAATTTTTTCCTAAAACATAAAAGTAAGTTCCCATATCGTTACCGGCACGAATCTTGATTTGATTTCCCGAAAGAGAGTTATTGTGAATGAAAGCACCCAAAATTTCTGATACTTCTCCTGTTTCTTGTAAGTATTTACATCCCAATACTTGATGTGTTATTTTAAAAAATTTGCGATTAAATTTAACTTGCTTTATTTCAAAAATAACCTTAACTAATAAGCCTATTATAAGTACCGAAATTACTACCCCTATGCTCAATTTTCCTGTTAAGAAGGGGATAATTGTCGGGATGAATGTCATTAGCATTACTGTTCCTAGATAAGCAGATAATAAAGGCTTTCTGAGTAAGAGAGCCGGAATTTTAATGTGTAACTCCGTCGGTGATTTGCTAACTTGAATGCGACAGTGAGGCGGTTTAGCAATTTTCCGAACAGTCACAATTTGAAGATTAGCCCCTTGTATGTTGCCCGATTTCAAAGCTGCTAAAGCCTCTCTAGCCTTGCTGAAACGCTTTTCTAACCCAATTTCCGTCATCTTCTCAATCCAGCTTACCAAAGTAGGATTGACACTCACGCGATCGCTAAACTGAATCCGAGAATCTTTCTGTGGTAAATCCGCAGGTGTCGCCCCCGTTAACAAATGAATTAAAGTAGCTCCCAAAGCATACAAATCGGAAGCCGCCACCGCCCGCCCCCAAAACTGTTCTAAGGGTGCATAGCCACTCGTTCCTACAACTGTAAACGTTACGCCTGTCACTGCCGCTTGAGCTTGTACCGCACCAAAATCTACTAGATAAACCTGCTGATCTTCCCCCAAAATTAAATTACTCGGCTTAATATCTCGGTGCAAAACCGGGGGACTCAATTCATGCAAATAAATTAAAATTTCTAGCACTTCAGTGGCAATTTTTCGTACTTGTTTTTCGGAAAAATGCTGACTATTTTCTAAAAATTCCTGAAGTGAAAATCCCGGAATATAATCTTGCACTAACCCAAACCAAGGCAATCCTGCTCCGGCTTCCCGCTCCAGGGAAAAATAATCTCGATAGCAAGGAATGCGGGGATGATTTAGGGCCTGCAAAACTTGTGCTTCTCTTTCAAAAAGCTTGAGCTCTTCCCACTGCATTTCCGGGCTAAAAGCTAACATTTTCAGTGTCACCTGTTCTTGAGACTCTAAATCTACTGCTAGCCAAGTTTGATGACCGGCCGCTGTGCGTCCTAAACGCTGTTGCAATTGATAACGTTCTTGTAAAATTGTTTCTGGATTTAACACAGCCTTGTCCTATTTTTTTACTTACAAGAAATCTTTTTCACTATTAACTATTAAATTAACTATTTGGCCGAGAGCGTTAAATTGCTAGTCGAAGTAATTACCCGTGCATTTCTCCATTCGGCATAATTGTACCGCGCCACTGAGCACCTGATAAATTAGCAGTGCTCAAATCTGCCCTAATCAAAGTTGTGCGGTGCAAAATTGCCTCCCGCAAATCTGTTCTAGCCATATAAGCATCAGTCAGATTAGCTTCACTCAAATTTGCCTGATTAAAATTAGCTCGACTCAAATCAGCCCGCACCAAATTAGCTCGACTCAAGTCAGCCATGATTAAATTAGCATTGCTCAACTTAACATCAGTCATAAATGCACCCCGCAAATTAGCGCCAGCCAATTCAGCATCAATTAACACAGCTCTTTCCAACTTAGCATTTGCCATTACAGCCCAGGAAAAATTTGTTTCTACCAAAGTTGCTTCAGTCAAAAATACGCCATCTAAAATAGCTTCGCTCAAATTTGCCTGAGTCAAATTTGCTTCCCCCAGAGATGCTTCTGTCAAATTCGCGTGGCTGAGATTAGCTTTAGTCAAATCTGCACCTTGCAAATTGACGCCCCGCAAATCTGCACCTTGCAAATTTGCACCCCGCAAATTTGCACCCTCAAAAATCCGCGGCTCCTTCCGCAAATTTGCACCCCGCAAGCACGCACCGCGCAAATCAGCACCTTGCAAATTGACACCTCGCATATCTGCATCGCTCAAATTGGCATCGATAAAAACTGCCAAAGAGATATTGGCTCTGCGAAAGTCTGCACCTTGCAAAGTCGCTCCGTGGAAGTCTGCATCGGACAAATTGGCTCCGCTCAAGTTTGCCTGATTTAAGTTAGCACCGCACAACTTTGCATTAGTTAAATTTGCGCGCTGAAGGTTAATTCTGCTCAGGTACGACATCGCTAAGTTTGCACCCCAGAGGTCAGCACTGCTTAAATTGACGCCAATTAAATCGGCACCACTCAGGTATATCCCTCTGAGATTCATACCTTGAAAATCTAGTTCTCCTGATGTATATCGCCTTAAAATTTCGCTGGCATTCATATTTGTTTTTGTTGTGAATTAGGTACAATCTGCTATTTCTAGACTGCTTAAGTTTCTGTTCGCGCAGGCGGACTTAATTTTTGTAGCGCCAGACTTGAGTCTGAGAAATTTGATAAAATTTCTTGAATTTCAGTTTACCCAGGCGGACTTAGTTTGTGTTACCCAAGACTTGAGTATGGCATTTAATAAGTTTGATTGACAAATTCTTGAGTCCAAAAAACTGTTTTGCTGCCTAACTGTCGCCCGTGAATTTTCACATGAGTAAGATATTTTGATTTTAAAGTACAGAGTTTTTTGTGAATGTATGTAGCTGTAACCTGTTGGTTTGGTACTTCAGCAGACTCCAGAATTACATGGAGCCAACCATCTTTAAATCCCGCTGTAGCAGCAATTCCTTTAGGCTGTAGTAATTGATTAATCAATTGGGCGATCGCCTTTGGTTTGCCTTGCTTTGCCATTTCCAGAAGCTGATACTGATTTGCTTTATGGCTAGAGTTTTCCGGCGGTATTTCGGAAATATTGTCTGCCATGTTTTCGGGAATTTCAGAAGGATATTTTCCGCTTTCTTTTGATTCCAGTTCAATCAAAATTTCCAGCAATTTATCAGTAAACTTCTGAACTTTGGCTACATACTCTCTGAGATTTTTGTATTTCCAGTACAAACGCTCCTCAGCACTTCCCGTAGAAAATTTTCCGTTCAAAGCAGCTTCTAACTGGGTAAATATATTTTCTATTTGCGCCGTTGCGGAGTTAGCACTTTGACTGACTAATCCTGTCATTTCTTCTTCCAATTCCAATTTTTGTTTAATGGAATCGCTAATATTTATAATAACAGGAGCAGCAGGTTCTAAAATTTCGATAATAGTCGGCATTTCTGCAACTGGGAATGTTTCTACGATTTCCTGTCTGAACTCGGTAGCATAATTATTGCTGGTTCCGGGTTCTTTAAACGGTAGATTTTCTGCCGTGTCAGGCACTAAGTAACTCTTTTGAGGGTCATAATGATAATGAGGTGGAGCAGCTTGAAGGATGTGAGTAATCTCGCCTGGATCAAAATAATCGCTGCGTTTGTCCACCAGCTCGATCTCTTCATAAACACTGTTGTTTAAATGTGTCTGATCGTAATCTTGACTAGCCGAAGATTCGGCTTCATAGGATTCTTCCTGTTGCATTTTTGCGTAACAAGGATTCATCGCTTTGATGATTACGCTCGCAGCTTGGTCGTTTTCATCCCTGTTGTCGAGATTGCTAGCAGTTCTGTACAACTGAGATTCCAGTTCAGCTAGGCTACCACAGACATTAAACAGTTGCCGCAGCAGAATGTCAAGTTCTTGAGTTTTCAGCAGTAGCCAGTCGCGATCGCTAAAAGTAAACTGGTGATAAAGAGTAGAAAAAATTAGGATTTTCGCCCTCAGCGGATTTGTTTGCTGCAAAATTTTTTGTCTGACATCAAATAAACTGCCGGGGTTTCTGCCCCTTTCTTCGCTGGTGGGTACTTCCGAACTAAAGTGCTCTTCAAATGCGGGAGCTTCCTGACCGCCAAAACTAGATATGTTTATTTCTAATTTAGTGAAGTCTTCAAATTCATACAGCCTGCTAAGTTGACAGACTATAAGATCTGTTACTAAAGCATATTCGGTTTTTTTATTAACCTTAGAGACTATACTATTTAAAACAGCTTCAATATCTTCTAACCTGCTGTATTTGGCGCACAGTTCTTCGATTAATATCCTTACATCTGCGCTGGCGAGTTGGGCAGGGTCGTTTTCCCAGAAGTCTCTACAAGCAAAAAATATTATTTTTTTAATGCGCGAAAGATTCACGTCTTGTTCTAATTCGCGAACAACTTCATCTAAAATAGATAAAGCTTTCATAGTTTTCCTCCCATAAAAATACCCTGTCAACACTCAGCAAGAAATAATACAATTATACCACATTTGATAAATGCAAGACTTTGATGCGATCGTAATTGGCAGCGGTATTGGGGGCTTAGTCGCTGGCTCGATGCTAGCTCGCTACGGCAAGCGGGTACTCGTCTGCGAGAGCCACATCATAGCGGGCGGGGCGGCTCACAGCTTTTCCCGCCGGGGATTTCACTTTGATTCGGGGCCTTCTTTTTATTGCGGTTTGACTGACCCCCGGTCGTTTAATCCTTTGCGGCAAGTTTTTAATGTTTTGGAGGAATCGATCGCAGCAATTTCCTACGATCCGCTGGGGCATTACCATTTTCCAGAGGGAAGTTTACCGATTTATGCTAATGCGAGAAGTTACTTAGATGCTGTAGCTAAGTTCGCACCGCAAGGTGCTGTAGAATTACAGCAATTTCAACAAAATTTATTAGTTTTGTATGAAGCTTTGCGTGGAATTCCGGCTTTAGCGCTGAGATCCGACTGGCAGTTAATACCTGTTTTGCTGTCCCGGTACTCGCCTGCTTTGCTGAAGCTGTTGCCGCTAGTAGGTGCGATCGCGGGTTCAGCAGGTTCCTTGATGGATCGGGACGTGCGTGACCCTTGGGTGCGACGTTTGATAGATTTGGAGTGCTTTTTGCTGTCGGGTTTGAAAGCGCACGGAACTGTCGCGCCGGAAATAGCTTTTATGATTGGCGAACGATCGCGCTGTGCGATCGAATATCCTGTAGGTGGCAGCGGTGCGATCGTCGATGCTTTAGTCAGAGGTTTGCAGCGCTGGGGAGGAAAGTTGCGCCTGGGATCTCCCGTCGAGCAAATATTAGTTGAATCCGGCAAAACCACCGGCGTTCGCTTGAAAAATGGCGAAATTATCCGCGCCCCAATTGTCATTTCAAATGCCACAATCTGGGATACTTATACAAAATTACTGCGCCCTGAAGATTTGCCGGAAAGCTACCGAAAAGACGCTTTGTCGATGCCAGCAGTAGACAGTTTCATGCACCTACATTTAGGAATTAAAGCCGAAGGACTCGAAGGTTTGACCGGCCACCACGTCGTCGTTCACGACAGCAAGATTGACATTACAGTACCCGGAAATACTTGCATGATTTCGATTCCTACAGTGTGGGATGCAACTCTCGCGCCGCCGGGGCATCACGCCATTCACGCTTATACATTGGAACCTTACGAAGGTTGGGAATATGGCGAATTGTATCAGCCGAAAAAGCAAGAGCGATCGCAATCTCTGTTTCAAGCTTTAGAAAAAATTATACCCGATTTGCGATCGCGGATAGTCTTAGAGTCGATCGGCACACCGCTAACCCACGCCCGATTTTTACGCCGATATCAAGGAACTTACGGGCCTGCAAGTGCCGCCGGAAAAGGCACATTTCCCGGCCCGCAAACACCAGTCAAAGGCTTGTATCGGGTGGGAGACAGCACCATGCCGGGAATTGGCGTGCCCGCTGTCGCAGCATCGGGTATTTTGTGCGCGAATACTTTAGTAAATTCGGATGTTACAGCACAATTTTTGTAAGCGAAGGAAGAAGGAAGTTTGGCAACGAGCAATGTACGGGATGTAACGGATGTAACGGATGTCAGGAAGAAGGAAGAAGGGAAATTAACTGGTTCCCAGCCTCTGGCTGGAAACCGAGATCCAGAGGCTCTGCCTCGCTTGCAAAAAAACAGGAGGCAGAGCAATAGTGAAATGCGTTCCCAGCCAGAGCCAGGGAAGGAGGAAAACGAGGGAAAAACTACTTTTTACAAAATCTGCCTGTTCCCGAAACTGATTATCCACCAGCGGCAAAAGCGCCCATAATTGCGATCGACAAAGCCAAACCTGGCAACAGTAGCAATCCTAACATTAAAGCATCATGTCCGCTCATTACTTTCTCCTGATATTGACCTTTGACATTATACTCTATAAACCGCAATCTTGCCTCGACCTTAATAATTAATTAAAACCTACATATAGATTCAGGATTGACAGGACAAATTTTATTAACAATGGGATTCCCGCGCAAGTCCAGTGTAGTCAACTTTTGCAAAGATTGCAGGGAACTGATATCAGAGATTTGATTGTTGTACAAGTCTAGTAAAAATAAATTATTTAAAGCTTGTAGCGCGCTGCTATCCGAAATCGGATTGTTGAATAGATAAAGTTGAGTCAAGTTAGTTAACGATTTCAGCGGACTGATGTCTGATATTTGATTGTTACCCAGGTTTAGTTCAATTAAATTAGTGAGCGATTTTAAAGGACTAATATCGGATATTTGATTTTGGAATAAAACCAATTTATTTAAGTTTGTTAGAGATTCCAGCGGAGTAAGATCAGATATTTCATTTCCGAAGAGAAACAGCGTCTTGAGATTTTTCAAGGAAGCCAGCGGGGTGATATCCGATATTTTATTATTGTAAAGGTAGAGTGTCTGGAGCTCAGTTAAATTTGCCAGAGGAGCGAGATCGGAAATTTGATTTTTGTAGAGAATCAGCGCATTTAAGTTAGTTAAATTTTTCACCGGAGTGATGTCGGAAATTTTGTTGTCAAACAGGACAAGTGCGGTAAGATTAGTTAGACCAGTTAGGGGAATGATGTCTGAGATTTGGTTGGTATCGAGAACAAGTATACTCAGATTTGTTAGAGATGAAAGCGGACTAATATCTGATATTTGATTGACATCTATAACCAGAATTTTCAGGTTAGTTAAAGATTGCAGGGGAGCGATGTCAGATATTTGATTACTGCCGAGGATGAGATTAGTAAGTTGAGTGAAAGATGAGAGGGGGCTGATATCGGTAATTTGAAGATTTTTGAGGTTAAGTTCGGTTGTATTAGAAAGCAGTTCGTTAGCTCGATCGCAATCTGAAGTATCTGATATTTGCAACAGTATTTCTACCGTATCTTTGACGCCGGGAGAGATATTTTCTTTGTGCTTGCACCAGTCGGCAAAGTTATTATAATTTGTCATGGGCTGTGCTGCCTTAATCGATTTTAGATGCGAGATTTGAAATTTTAGATAAGTATAGCAATTCTATTTCATTTGTGAATGAGATTTTTTTCGGATTTTGAGAAATTTCCGCAAAAATTGTGTAAAGTAATCTTAACATCCTTAATTGCATTGCCTTCGCAGGAGCCAAGAGCCAACTATGACACCAGAACTAATTTTTAATGTCGGTAATCTGTTCGTTGTGCCTTTCTGGGCAATTATGATTTTATTACCCAACTGGGGAATTACCCGAAAAGTGATGAACTCCTTCATTCCGTTTGCAGTGCTCGCCGCTTTGTACATATATTTGTTTGGTAGCAGTCTGACGGCGGAAAATGCGGCAGCTTTGTCCAATCCCAAGCTAGCAGATATTGCTAAGTTTCTGGGGGAGGAAACGGCGGCGGCTACGGGATGGATACATTTTTTAGTGATGGACTTGTTTGTCGGGCGCTGGATTTATTGGGAAGGACAGCGGACAGGAGTTTGGACGGTTCACTCTTTGGCTTTGTGTTTTTTTGCTGGGCCGATGGGATTGCTTTCTCATATTGTAACTGCTTGGATTACTCAAAGGTTTTTCCCCAGTTCTGAGGCGGCGGAAACTGTTACTTCATCGGTTTAGGCAGAGGGTTTTTAATACCTTGGAGGTTAATCATTCATAAAAAAATTCGGTAAGTGGGAAACACAGTCCCTTTAGTTAGTAGGGTGCGTCAGGGCTGAATGTGACCACTAAAGACTAAAAAATTTTACCCTGACGCACCCTACAATAACTATAAGTACGGGCGAACTCGCCCGTACAGAATTTTAAGAATTGGCTAGGGGCAGCACTAAACGAGCCACAATTAAATTGTTTTCTAACATTTCTATAGAAAAGTTTCCCCCCATTAAGCGTACTGCTCGCTGACAAATTAAAAGATTTTGCACGATCGACCGATGGGAACTAGAAACCGCTAATATATCGGGTTCGGAACCGCCGTTGAAGGCAGCAATTAACTGTCGATCGCACGCGCCGCTATCGATCACAGACAATTCTAACAAATCTTCCCCCAACAACTGAGAGCGAATCTCAATCTTGGCGCCAACAGCAGAGCGCCTGCAAGCCGTCGCCAGCAATTCGCACAGGATCAAATCCAGCTTGATACTGTCCCCGCGAACGCTCAAAGTCTGACCCGCAGGCATCGACACAGCAGTTTCTCTGTGCACATCCAGCAAGACTTTCGACTGTTTGACCAGGGAGGCCGTTCGATCGAGCGATCGCCTCAGCCAAGCGCTCACAGGCACCGCATCTTGTCCGAATTGCAGCCGCCAATGTTCCTGTTTCAGCAGCAAATGAGTTGACCCCAAAGCATTGCCCATTTGCCGCAAAACCTGTTGGTAGCGCAAAATTTTCAGAGCATCCTTTTGTTCCTTCGCCGACTGCAAAATCGACTGACTCAACTCCCCCAACTCCTTCACCCCCGCTCCCACCGTGCGGTAAAACTCCTCAAAACGGCGCTGTTTGTACCAGTTGAGCAACTCCAGATCCAATCGCTGCGACTCCTGGATCGATTGCACCGCCAAATACCTGCGCCACCAAGCCAACTGAGACGCCATCGAGCTGAGTAAACTCACCGACAACTCCGACCACTGGCGGCCCGGAGCGTCCGCAGCCACCACAATGCCCGCCGGAGCGTGTTCTGGGGCCGTCCGCAGCGCCACCGTCAGAATCTCGCCAATTCCCGGACTGCGGAGCCACCGCTTCGTCGCCAGTTGCAGTTGGCTCGTGCTCTGTTGCACCACGGAGTTAGCAGCCAGGGTTTGTTGGATCAAAGCATCTGTTTTGACAGGAATCACCGCCTCGGGATTGAGGGCAAATACGGGATTGGCAGCTACCGTCGCTACGATGGAACCTTCCTCCTCACCGGGATTCCAAGTAATTACGGCTACTAAAGGACAGGAAATTGTCTGGGAAACGTGTTGAGCAAAGTTACGATCGAGCTTTTGTAGCGGCAACTCTGGGAACATCGTCGGTGAAGCAGCAGCTATCTCTTGCTCAGATTGCTCATCAGGATAATGGTGCAAAACCGCCAAACCCGATTTGAGAGATCGCTCAAATTGCTGATATTTGTCGATTGCCGAACTCTGCTGCCACGAGTGCAGGATCAATCCGAGTTGTTCGCCCACTAGCCGAACTAATTCTTGCTCAGATCGCCTCCAAGTGCGAGTTGCATTGTGTCCGACAACCAGCAAACCCTCGATCGATTTGCCATTGGCGATTTTCGATTTTAGATTGGGGTTTTCTCCGTCTTTCTTTTTCCCCCTCGTGCTCGATGCCAAAAGCGATCGCACCCCCGCTTCCCCCAACACATCCCGCCAAGCGCCCAACCGCTCGTCTTCCTCCCAATTTTCAATAGCTAGAGGTGCACTTTCTTCCAACAGCCCCACGTCAGCCACATCGAGGGCGTTGAGTGGCGACGGCACTGACCTGCGGTTGCGGGGCAGATTTTGGCAGACAATTTCAAAGCGATTTTGTTCTTCGCCGTACAGCAGCAGCAAAAAGTATTCGCATTTGAGCCGATCGCACAACTGTTCGGCGGTATTTTTCAAAGTCGTCTCCCAGTCAGCATCGCTGTAGATGGCGTGAGCTATTCCGGCAGTTAAATCTCGATCGATCTCAATTTGCTGAATTTTCTCCTCCATCTCCGAGACAGGAGCCGTCAGAGCCACTAACTGCGCCACTCCCCGCAGATAATGCTTTTCATTGTCTTGCCAAATCCGGGGTTCGCCGGCTTCGACTGCCAAAAATCCCAACAATTCCCCTTCCGAAACAATCGGCGCAGCCAACAGAGAGCGAGCGCGGATTTGCTGCATCAACCGCCCCGTTAGCTCAGTTTTCAGAGAACTTTGAGATTCACCGATCCAAACCATTTCTTCCCTGCCCAAAGCCTGATAAAATTCTCCCAAGTCTTGGACGGTGATGCCCGAAGCCGGTCGGGCCGGCCCGCCCAAACCCGGAGTAACTTCGCGGTTGCTGACTCGGCGCCAAAAATAGCGTCGCTCTCGCTCGAACCAATAAACATTGGTGCGTGTCGGCTCGATAAATTCATGAGTTTGTTCGACAACAGCTTGCAAGTATTGGTCGAGCGATCGCAATTCCCCCAACTGCGAAATCAGCGCTAAAAGAGACTCATCTGGGTGTTTAACTTGTTGTCGCTGCCAGTCTTTTTCTATTTGGTAAAGAGCAGTTGCCAGCGCTCCAAATACGATCGCCAACTGCGTTTTTTCCCCGGACTTTGGCGACGCTCCCCATACCTCAGTGCCGAGCAAAATCACGCCGTAGCAGCGGTCTTTGTAGCGCAGGGGAAACAGAGTCGTGCCTTGAATATTGAAAGTTTGAGCTGCTTTGCGCCATTCTCCGGCTCTACTTTCCGATCGCAAATCCGGGACTCCCACCGGGCGGAGCTGAATCACCACTTGTTCGAGCAAATCTCCTGGGCTGAGGGCAAACCGCTGTTTGAGAAAAGACTGGTCGCCGTTAGGAGTCATGCCGCCTTTCCCGAACAATCTGTGCGCCTGTCGATCGTACAACCCGATCCAAATCAACCGCCAGTCAAATTCCGCTTGCAAGTAACCGAGTGTGGTCGAAAGTAGCACATCAACATTCTCCTCTTCTCGGAGAGTCTGGAGAACGCGCTCTAGGGTCGCGATTTGTTCGTCTAAATCCTTCGGTCTTTGCTGCTGCCCCATTTCCAAGCTTCCCCGCACCTTGTCTAATTTAAAATTACTAACTTAAATATTCAAAAAAATAAAATGCCAAAGAATCAACTTATAATATAATCGTCTCACTTATCCTTCAATCTCAAACATTGGATAAAGTCGATCGAAGTTGAAGTAACAACCTCACCTTCACTGCCTGCTCGTGAATATTTTTATTTCTCTTCTCCTTTCTAATTTGTAAATTGCCCCAGTACAAATCATTGGATATTTATCAATCAAGTGTACGCCCGCTGTTGTTTTCCGTATTGAAAACCGATGCCGAGTGGCTGCACAACCGCACTCTCCAAGTTCTCGAACTCGCAGCCCGAACCCAGTCAAACCCCGCCACCAGCCAAATGCTCTCTCGATTGCAGAAATCTTTGGGAGTCCAAGATTCTCGCCTCGAACAATCTTTGTGGGGACTGAGCTTTAATAATCCTGTCGGCTTAGCCGCCGGATTTGATAAAAACGGCGTAGCTGCCGATATTTGGGCAAATTTTGGCTTTGGCTTTGCCGAACTTGGCACTGTCACTTGTCAACCACAGCCGGGAAACCCCCAACCTCGCTTGTTTCGCTTGACGGAGGACAGTGCAGCCCTCAACCGCATGGGATTTAACAATCAAGGAGCCGCGGCAATGGCAGCCCGGTTTCAGGCAGGACAGAAACAGTCAAAATTTGATGCCCAGCGCCCCATGCCTCAGTCCTCATTCCCCTTGGGCATCAATCTCGGTAAATCTAAGGTAACACCGTTAGAGCAAGCAGCAGCCGACTATTTGGAGAGTTTTAAGCTGCTGAAAGATTGGGGCGACTATTTTGTAGTGAACGTTTCTTCTCCGAATACACCTGGGTTGCGATCGCTCCAAGATGCTGCTGGACTTAGCACGATTTTGGAAATTTTGCAACAAGAAAATCAGGGAATCAAGCCAATTTTAGTCAAGATTGCGCCGGATTTGGAGTCAGAGGCGATCGTATCAATCCTCGACTTAGCAAAAACCTACCAACTAGCAGGAATTATCGCCACAAATACCACCATCCGCCGCGACGGACTGAAAACACAAATATTGCGAGAAACAGGCAAACCAATCGCCGAAGAAGCCGGGGGAATTAGCGGGCTTCCAGTGCGAGAGCGATCGACAGAAGTAATCCGATTTATCTGGCAATATACAAAAGGCGAATTACCGATAATTGGAGTTGGCGGCATTTTCACCGCCGAAGATGCTTGGGAAAAAATAGCCGCCGGTGCGAGTTTAATTCAAGTTTACACTGGTTGGGTTTACGAAGGGCCTTGGATGGTGCGTCGGATTCTCCAAGGTTTGTTGCAAAAGTTAGAAGAACGCGGATTTAGTTCGATTTCTGAGGCAGTAGGTTCGGAAAATATTAAGTAGCAGATCAGGACACAACAATATTGTGTCTTTGGGGCGGATTTATAGCAACCGCCAAAACGGTTGATATAAATAAAAGTTTGATATGGGGAATTGGGCGAAGCCCAGGGATGAGGCATTGAGTCCCATCCGATTGGGAAATGGGCAAGCCTGTACTATAAAAAGCACAGGCGAGAGATTAGGAATTGGATATTAAAACTTAAAGATTCATGGCACTCTGGCAGAATACCAGTCTTGATTACCAATAACCAATAATATCAATTCCGGTTACACTTTCTATGATGGAGAGTGGTTCGTGGGGAGTGGGGGAATGTGGAATTGTGCAACCTTGACTTGATCATTCCCATCCAACCGGAAACGATATAACCAATAGCCCAAAAATTTACTTTGGTTTAGAAAGTCCTGCCAGCGACCAAGTTAGACTCACCATCATTAAGCGTGCTAGAGCCTTCAAACCATCTTCACCGTGATTTTCAAATGCTTTAGACTCGGTTTGAGAATTATTATTTTCTGACAAGTCTTGAGTGGCTGCGGGTTTTTTCAAATCCGCTTTGTCACAAGATTCCTCAAGACTGACTTGTGACTGATGATTTTCTTTTTCTCTCATTTTATGAGTCACCTCCTTGAGTTATTGCATACATAACCCATACTACAAATATAAATTGTTTGTTTCCGGCATTTGGCGATCGAAGTTTTCTTACATGGCGATCGTAATCAGCCAAGGAGGTGATACCCATCACTTAATTGTTATTTTTACTTCCTAGCGATGTTTTCACAAATCTGCTACACTTAATACCTAACAATCAATTTGACGCTCAGTGACATCAAATAGAAACTAAGCCTCGGAAAAGTCACAATAAACTAAAAAAATAAAGGTGTAGAGCTGATGGGAATTTATCTCGATACTGCAATTGTAGCAGAAGCAAAAGAGGCGAGCCATTTCGGCTGGCTTTCGGGTATTACTACTAATCCAACCCTCCTGGGAAAAAGCGATTTAGCTCCCGATGTGACGCTCACACAACTGGCGAAACTTATTCCGGGGGAAATGTATTATCAGCTAACTGCATCTGATTTTGATGGCATGGTAGCAGAAGGAAAAGCGGCTTTTGAATTAATTGGACAGCAAACAGTGTTGAAAGTTCCAGCAACGGCGGCTGGTTTTCAAGCAGTAGCGCATTTGTCACCAGAAATTCCTTGCGCGGTGACAGCTATTTACAACGCATCACAAGCAGTTGTCTCAGCAGAAGCGGGGGCCAAATATGCGATCGCCTACGTGAATCGCGCCACCAGATTGTTAGGAGACGGTTTTGCCTTAGTGCGGGATATGGCAAATGTGTTGCAGAGAAGTAATACTGAGATTTTGGCAGCTAGCATTAAATCGCCCGAAGAAGCGGTGAAGACTTTATTAGCTGGCGCCCATCATTTGACATTGCCTTTTGACGTTTTGCAAGCAATGACAGTTCATGAATTATCGCAGCAAACTGTGGATGAATTTGCGAAAAACGGGCGAGGAATTTTTGGATAATACCCAATTTATGTGAAACTTGAAAATTACGAATTGGTAATGGGTAATTGGTCTGGGTTTTGAATAATATTAAATCCGGTACTATCGGAATTATTCATCCCTCTGTTCTATTCCTCTGCGCTGAGAGGGTCAAGAGCAGTTTAATCATTCTAATGCAACTGAAATTGATATGACTACTGATGCCAGTAAAAAAACAATGCAACTGTAGACCCTCACTCCAAACCCATACAAAAGCAGTCATTAGCAATTCTTAGATCTAAAATCTAAAATCTAAAATAGTATGACTATGGCATTCGCCAAATCTTAATAGTGCGATCGGGACTGCCGCTCACAAAAGTCTTGCTATCTTTAGTGGAAATAGCAACAGAACTCACAAACTGAGTGTGACCAGAAAGAGTGCTTCTTTCTTTTCCCGTCTTCAAATCCCAAACTATAATATCTCCGCCCCCGCTGATCAAAGTGCGACTGTCCGGGCTAAAGGCAATCGTCCTCACCCAGCTCGAATGCCCTTTAAAAGTGCGGGTGCGCTTCCCGTCTTGTACGTTTGACAAACGGATCGTATTGTCGGTGCTAGCACTAGCCACAATTTGCCCGTTTGGGCTAAAAGCCACAGCATTAACCGGGCCCCCGTGACCTGTGATAATTCTTCTGACTTCTCCGGTATCGAGATTCCACAAACGCACAGTCTTGTCCTGGCTGCCGCTAGCAAGAGTTTTACCGTCCCGGCTCAAGGCGATCGCGTTTACTCCTCCGGCGTGGCCGCTCAAAGTCCGCAACCTGCTGCCGGTTTTGACATTCCACAAACGAACAGTTTTGTCATCGCTGCCGCTAGCGAGAGTTTGACCGTCCCTGCTAAAAGCGATCGCATTGACGGCGGCTTTGTGAGCGGCAATCGTCCGCATCCGTCGCCCCGTCTTCAAATCCCAGAGAATCACATTATTATCGCCGCCGCCGCTGGCCAAAATCGAGCTGTCCGGGCTCACCGCCAACGTCTTGACCGATTTTTTAGAATGCACCGAATAGAGAGTATGCAGCACGCCTCCCGTCCTCAGATTCCAAATTCTAATCGTCCCAAAGCTTGCGCTCACCAAAGTTTGACCGTCAGGCGACAGGGCGATCGCATTTACACTCCCTTTATTATCCAAACTTCTTTGCAAAAACTGACTGCTAGGTAAACTAGAAAGCAGCCACACCGGGTTTGCCGGGAACACCCCGTAACGCAGCGAACCGTAAATTTGAGACGCGCCAATACCCACCATCAAAACAGCCGTGCCCGCCAGCAACTTATTTTTCCACCAATCCAAAGCCTCTTGCCCGGGCTTCTTCAATCCCGAATTCAGAGGTCTGAGGCGGTTCATTGAACTCTGCTTCTTCGCCCCAGACGGCCCGGAAGTTCCGCGAATTTTAGTTTGCCCCGTCGTCGGCAACTGAGTCGGCACCTGAGTTTCTGCGTCGTCGAGATTAATTTCCTCCAAGCACTGCAAAACCATCTGGGGACTTTGAGGTCGATTGCCCGGAAAAGGCGCCATCAGGTAATCGATCACATTAGCCACGGCGTCGGAAACTTGAGGAGCTCCTTTGCGCCACATTAATCTGCCCGTGCGCGGGTTCTCTGGAAACGCAGTCGGCGGCTTTCCAGTCAGCAAATAAACAAAAGTGCGCCCCAGAGCAAAAAAATCCGACTGCGGAACAGCTTTGCCATTAGTTTGTTCCGGCGGCGTGTAGCCAGGAGAAACAATACCAGTCACATTTTGCCCCTGGCCAACCTTAGCGAAATAAGTCCCCGACACTTCCCGAGCAGTTCCGAAGTCTATCAGCACTAACTGCCCGTTGGGCTTGCACATAATATTGTGCGGCTTGATATCCCGATGAAAATAGTTGAGTCGGTGAACTTGGTCTAAAATTTCCGACAGTTGTTTGAGCCAATTCAGAGCTTGTTCTTGACTGATGGGGCGACCCCGATGTTTCAGCCAGTCTTGCAAATTGGCCCCAGCAATTTTCTCCATCACCAGACAGTGAAAAGACTCTGTGCTGTGAGCTGGCGTAAATGTAAAATAACCGTCGCGATCGACTTTAGGAATACCTGGATGTCTCAGCCTGACCAATACGTCGGCTTCTTGCTTAAAAAGTTCTACAGCTTTGGGATGGTCTTTGAGCAGGACTTTAAGCACTCTTCGGGCGCCGTTGTCGTCCACTTCAAATGTTCGGCCAAAGCCACCGCCTCCGAGAGGCGCGACTAGCCGATATCGACCTTGCAACAACAGTTCAGACCCGCAGTGGATACACACGGATTTGCCAGAGTTGGCTGGATCGGAGGGATTCGGGCATTTGGGATTGAGGCAATAACTCACAGAAGCCACATAACCCTGATTGAGGTTGCTCTATCAAGTTTTACTTTGACACTGCTATACAAAACTTGGCTAAACTTATCTAAGCTTTACCATTCAACTAGAAGTATTTTCTAGAGGGTCTGATTCCTGCTTCTGCCAAGAGAGTCGGCTCTTACTTGTCCACAGGCGTAAATTCGGGTGGAGCAGCACCCTATTTTTGAAGTCTATACAACTATTTATTATTGTGGAAGCTTTTAGCCATTGTTTAACCATTATTTTCAACCAATTTAACGAATCGTGGTATCCCGTTCGACCTTTTTATAGGCTGGTCAGTTTTAAATCGACCGTCGTTTACTGCTACACCAAACTTGGCCAAACTTATTTAAGCCTCACCATTCAATCAGAATTACTCCTGAAGGGTCTGTTTCCTGCTTCACCCAAGGGAGTCGGCTCTTTCTTGTCCACAGGCGTTAATTCGGGCGGAGCAACGCCCTAATTGAATTAATTTTAGTTGAAGCTTGTAGCCATTATTCATCAACTATTTTCAACCAATTTAACGAAACGCGGGCTCCCGTTCTACCTTGTGACAGGCTGGTCATTTTTGACTTGCACGCTCGGTTTACTCTCCCAGATAATTAAGCCTTTTTTTCGGAATTGATTTAATCATATCGCCCAGAATGTTAATCAGTCAAGTTAAGTATGACTAACTTTGGTGAACTTTTTGGCTATGGAAGTCCAACTCAGTTTTCAACTTATGACGATCGTAGCACACCTAGTAAAAGACTCATCAGCACCCTTGATTTAAATCTTGCAGCGTCTCTGAAGTCAAGGGAGGTTTTAGTCTCGCTTGACTTCAGCATTCCGTGTTTTTTATAACCGGGAGCACTGCGATCTAACGATCGGGTTGAGGTCAAAGCTTTTGTTGTTTGTCATAGCCGATCGAGGTCACAAATCCCTGATCAGAGCACATAATGTACAAACAGACCAGAACTAATAACGAGAGAACAGCCACATTTCAATTGTACGATCGCAACCACCACTCTCGAAGAAAGAAGTGAGAGTGGGAGAGTGGGCGTGTGAGGGAGTGAAAAAATCGGCATTCTTCCCTCTTCCCTCTTCCTTCAGCAGAAGAAAGCCTTTTAAACAAGTCCCTCAATTACCGGATGGAAGTAGAACGCCAGCGCCAAAACCGTATAAGCTGCCAACAGCAAAGTACCTTCTAGCCAGTTAGAGTTGCCGTCAGAACTGATAGAATTGGCGATCAGCACCGACACCGCAACCGCTACAAGTTCAAACGGGTTGAAATTCAAGTCCATCGGTTTGCCCAAGACAAAACCTGCCAAAACCAACACGGGCGCAACAAACAAAGCAATTTGCAAACTGGAACCCACGGCCACAGAAACCGACAAATCCATTTTATTTTTCATCGCCACCGTCACCGCCGTCGTATGTTCGGCAGCATTGCCAATAATCGGCACTAAAATCACCCCGGTAAACAGTGATGTCAGCCCCAAACGCGCCGTCGCTTCTTCCAGAGTACCCACCAGCAGTTCAGACTCGACAGCTACCATCAGGGTACAGGCCAATAGCACCCCAATCCACAGTGGCAGATTGACTTTGTGGTCAGGACTATCTGGCGCTAAGTTACTTTCGGCTAATTCTTCAAGCATTTCTATTTCTGCCACCCCTGCATCGTACAGATAACTGTGGGTTTTCATCGAAAACAGCAGCGTCAGCACGTAGACGACAATCAGGACTATAGCAACAGCGCTAGAGAGGTTCTGCATAGTTTCTGGAGGGATGCCCGTAGAGGTGGCATTCACTGCCGTCGGCACCAAAATGGCAATCACGGCTAAGTTCATCGCTGAAGCGTTCAACCGGGCGACTATCGGCTGAAATTCTTGTTCTTTGTAGCGCAAGCCGCCCAACAGCATCGCAAATCCCATCACCAGCAAAAGGTTACTCATAATTGAACCGGTGATGCTGGCCTTGACAACATCTATTAGTCCGGCGTTGAGGGCGACGATGCCGATAATCAGTTCCGTGGCATTTCCGAAGGTAGCGTTCAGCAACCCCCCCAAGTTGGCGCCGAGGACGACGGCGATTTCTTCGGTGGCTGTCCCCATCCAGGCGGCTAGGGGGATGATGGCTAAAGCCGAGGTGACGAAGATTGTGGAGGATTCCCAGCCGAGAAAGTGTCCGGCGATGGAAACCGGGATAAATAACAGCAGGCTGGAAATTATTGTATTTGTGTTTAGCATTTAGATTCTCAAAAGCTGTCAACTGACAATGATAGCCTGCGGGCAAATAAAAAAAAAAGCTTGGGTTCTGGAATTAAGCGTTCCGTCAATCGATTTTAGATTTTAGATACTTCGACTTCGCTTAGCACAAGTTTTAGATTGATGAAAGCGACCCGCACCGATAAATCCGGAGGCTGATACTCTGAGACGATCGCCCTCTTTGGCCCGCTAGCTGTTGGTCGCCGGTCGATCGAGCTTTTGTACAGCGCGATAGCGAATCCCACGCAGTTGAAGTATAAATTCCAAAATCGCTATTTTTATCCGATATTTTACAGTATATTACAGTTGGTTGCTACATCTAAAATGCCATACCATAATTAAAGAAAAACTGTATTTATCAGTTGTTTTTTATTCAATTTTTTATAATATTTTTAGTATTCAGATACAAATAAACACGCAACTACCGATAACCAACCGCTAGATTAATTAAGGAGTTTGTCAAAATGAACTTACCTGACATGACACTGCATATTCCTTCTGAAGATTTGCCGATTGCCAATTCGATCGCTGCTCCTGAAGTCACGCATCAGCTATCTGGAAACATCATCCTCACAACAGTCGATGACCTTTATAACTGGGCAAAAATGTCCAGCTTGTATCCGCTGATGTTTGGGACTGCCTGTTGCTTCATTGAATTTAGCGCCATGCTGGCAGCCCGTTTCGATTTGGATCGATTAGGTGTATTTCCCCGGATGTCTCCCCGACAGGCAGATTTGATGATTACCGCCGGCACCATCACGATGAAGTATGCTCCGGTTTTGGTGCGCCTGTACGAACAAATGCCAGAACCCAAATACGTGATTGCAATGGGTGCTTGCACGATTACAGGCGGAATGTTCAGTGCAGATTCTCCGACTGCTGTCCGCGGTGTAGACAAGTTAATTCCCGTGGATGTCTATGTGCCGGGATGCCCGCCCCGCCCGGAAGCGATTATGGATGCGATCGTCAAACTCCGCAAGAAAATTGCCAACGAAAGCTTCCAAGAACAGGCACTGAGGGAACCAACCCACCGCTATTACAGTCGCCCTCACCGGATGAAAATCGTCTCACCAACCCACGAGGGAAAATACCTGGAGACTTCAGCGCGACAGGTGCCGCCAAAAGAAATTACATCATCGGGATTGCCAACAGTCCAACAGTTTCAATTAACTTCTTATACCTCTCATGATTGATATTGGACTGACTCATATAGCCCTTCCGGTTTCAAATGTTGATCGCAGTATCGAATTTTACTTCAAATATGCTGGAATGCAAGTAGTTCACCGCCGCATCGATGCAGAAACTGGTGTTGCTGTGGTCTGGCTTTCCGATCGCACTCGCCCTTTTGTAATTGTGCTAATTCAAACAGACTCCGTACATCCCGTTCTGTCTCCCTGGGCACACCTCGGAGTTGGCTGCAAAAGCCGCGAATATATGGACGATCTCTGCGACCAAGCACGTCAAGAAGGCCTATTGCTTGAGGAACCAAAAGATGATGGATCTCCGATCGGCTACTGGGCTTTTTTGCGAGACCCGGACGGTCACACGCTGGAACTATCCTACGGGCAAGAAATCGGATTTACAGTGGAGAAAGCTACTTGATGAAGAGCTGCGGGCAGTGCTTTATCTCTAAGGATGTAAATTAAGCTGGGGAATACATTAAAAAGCAATGGGGAATGGCAATGAGGCAAGTTGTAATTGTGGGAGCGGGGCCAACTGGTGCGGCACTTGCCTTACTGCTGGTGAAACGAGGTATTGCCATAACTTTGGTTGAGGCGGCAAAAGATTCCTACCGAGTGTTTCGCGGTGAAGGGTTAATGCCCAGCGGATTGGATGCGATCGCCCAAATGGGCTTATCCACTATGCTAGAAGGTGTTCCACACCGACAAATTGATGCCTGGGAGTTCGTTGTGGGCGATCGGCAGTTATTTCGAGTTGATGAGCCAATGGGGTCAAATCGACCTTGTACGCTAGTTTCTCAACCGCCATTCCTTGAAGCACTAATTTCAGAAGCTCAGTTGCATCCAGAATTTGAATTTATCCCAGGTGTTCCCGTAAAAGATTTACTGTACAGCAACGATCGCATTGCGGGTGTAAAGCTAGGAGATGGGCGAGAGATTCCTGCTGCACTTGTGATTGGTACAGATGGTAGAAACTCGGTGGTACGACAACGTGCAGAATTAGAGTTAGTAAAACAGCAGAATAGTATAGATGTTCTGTGGTTTAAACTTGCCGCTCATCCTCGGTTTGTGGCGGATAATGTATTTTATTCCGTCCTGAATGGCGGTAGCGGATTTAGTGTCTTTCATGGGGCAGAATCAGGAAAACTTCATCTGGCTTGGGTGCTATCGGCAGATGACAAAACCGATTGGAAACACACAGACTGGGCAGAAACTTTCGCATCGCGATCGCCTGCGTGGATGGCAGAACATTTCCGCAACTGTGCGGATACGATCGAATCTCCGATGCGATTATCTGTTGTAGTTGGTCGCTGTCCGCGCTGGCATCGGCCAGGAATCATACTTTTGGGGGATGCTGCACATCCGATGTCTCCCGTTCGCGCTCAAGGAATTAACATGGCGTTACGCGATGTAATTGTTGCCGCCAATCACCTTGTACCTTTATTGAAAGCAGGGGCTAATTCCGAGGATATTGACTTAGCATTATCGCGGATTCAGGCAGAACGCGAACCAGAAATTATTCGCGCCCAACAACTTCAAGCACAAGAAGGGTGGAAAGGCGAACAACTGCGAAAAAATGGATTATTGCGTTTATTGATGATGCAAGCTGCTCCGTTTTTGGGTGAAAAAATTAAACAATTTTGGGTAAAAGGACAGTATGAATTGCGCCAAGGAGTAACAGAGGTAAAATTGGTTGTGTGAAAAGAGGAAATTCACAATTAGGAGAAAATTGTATGCGATCGACAAATATCAAAGGACCGATCGGCACTATTCACATCATCGAAGCCAGCCTCCCTGTCACCGCTGGGGATTCGGAACCGCTGCCGGTGGTGTTCGTGCACGGTATGACGGTTTCCGCGAGCATCTGGGATGCCCAGCTTGCCCATGTCGCCCGTACCCGACGCGCGATCGCCCTTGATATGCGGGGACACGGTGATTCCGCACCGCCGGAGGACGGCAACTATGCGCCCGCCTCCTGTGCAGCGGATGTTTTGGCGGTACTGGATGGGCTGGGACTCGATCGAGTGGCGATCGTCGGGCACAGTTTCGGTGCTTGTATTGCCCTCGCCACAGCAGCCGCCGCACCGCACCGCATCGCGCAGTTGATCCTGGCAGACCCACCTGGAGATTTTACCAAGGTGCCTGCAGAGGTACACGAGGCACGGATCGTCCCCTACCAGAGGGCTCTGGAGACGGAGGATTGGCGGGCTGCTGTGGAAACCAGCTTTAACGAGGCGCTGACAGGAAGCACGGCCCATACGCGCGATCGGATACTTGCTTGCTTGGCCGCGACTCCACAGGATTGCCTGTGTGGAATGTATCGCGGGATGTTTGCCTTTGAAGCTGTTGATGCTCTCGATCGCTACCTAGCAGCCCCTGGAACGCGGGCCCACGCCATTATTGCTCCCTCAAACACTTTTCCGTTCAGCCTCCACATCCTCCGTCCCACACTGACGGCAACTACGATCGCCGATACTGGACACTGGCTGATGCTGGATGCGCCAGAGGCCTTTGCTAGGGAACTTGATATCTGTTTGGAAGGTGTTTAATCTAGGTTTAGACAAAATCTGTTAGTCTTACCAGAATTCATCGAGAGTTAAGTTGTGGGGGTTTTTGAGGATGAAGGCGCTGTTGTCTTTGATTAAGTCACCGCTACAGAGAATCGGTAAGCGTTCTTGATAAGCTTTAATCGCCAGGATATAATCTTTGTCTGCGAGTGAAGTTTGAATTTTCCGCAATTTGTCAGCAATGACGCCTATTAAGGTTATTTCGCCACTTAATTTGTCGGTGTTGGGGGTGTGAACTTGCATGACAATTCCCTGTAAGGTCATATTGGGGAGTGAGGTGATCAAGTCTGCTAATATTTCAATTTGAGAGCGATTTTCGACAATTTCTAGGGTTTCCATGACTTCGTACATCCGCAGAGCAAAACCGCTGACTTCGGGTTTTAGAGCCAACAAAATTTCGTAGTCTTCGCCTGCTTCATTCTTGCGAGTCCAGATAGATGATTTGTCACCATCTCGGCTTTGTTCGTGCCATCCGTGTTTTTGTAAATAACCAGCGACTTGAGGCGGTTCTAAGGTTTTGAGAATATCGGGGTCGCGGACTGTTACTATCATAGGAGTTCTCCTGATTCAATGCGCTGCATGAGAGTTTTTAAAGCGTCTGTGTTGAAAATGTTTTGTATGGGTATTTGAACAGTGACAGTGTTTTGATTTTGGGTGGGCGGTAGCCCGCGCAACGATGCCCAGTAGCCACAATAGCGAAGGGAGAGTTCTTGTTGAGATTGGTGCAACCAATCCTCTTGGCTGTCGGGTACTAAAACGATAATCAGAATGCGGGGGACGAAAGGGTTTTCTAGCCTTAATTCTTCATAGTTTTTAACTTCTAGGGGATATCGGATAATTTCATTATCCAGTAATTTTCTGGAGGTGCATTTTATTTGGACATCTAGGCGAGGGCGGCGCGTTGATTGTGATGGTCCCAAACCTGTAAGAATTACGTCAACTCCTTCTGCATCTAAGGGACGCGGGGCTATTTGGAATGAGTAGCTTGCCGCGGCTGTTACCGCATAGACATAAGCATAGCTAAATTCCTCTTTTTGGGTGTTCAGAACCACGCTTATTTTAACCTCGATCATTTTAAACAGGTCTTTACAAAATAGCTAATCATTCATTATCTTCTTCATTGATTACTGATGTATTGTCTGCCATACGCCCTGGACGAGGAACTATAACTACGTCAAAAATACCCTTCAAATTTTTTAGTCCACTATCTAATAAGTCGTGTTCTTCTGTCCTGCAAGAGTCATCCCAGATAAAAGCAATCATTTGTTCGTGGGGGGAGCCTTGAGCTAGGTATAAAGACGTATCTTCGGCAATTTCTCCAATAATTTTTTGGGGCTTGTCATTGCGATACCAGAACTTGATTTCAATAATTAATTTAAGCGAGGGAATTACTAGGTCTACTCTTGGTTTTTTCTGCCCTACCGATCTAGTATATTCTTCTTCTCTGATATCGGGGAACACCGCAGCTAATAAAAAATATAGCAAATTTTGCACGTGATATTCATTTTCTATGTACCATTGCCGAGGTGTACCGCCCTTTGTGCGTGACTTTTCTTCCCATGTCCAACGTCGAAGTCCCGCTGGAACTCGTTTTAATAATTTGCTAACATCTTCCAAGCTAAAGGAGCCTAAAGCAGATTGAGAAGAAATGAGCAACCCTTTTTCGTAATTTTCTTTAACTGCCTTCAACTTTGACAGATGAGTCTCTAAATTCCTTTTAAGATTCCCGCCCGAGGATGCTTTAATTAATGAGGTTCGCTGACTGTTAGTTAATGGGATAACTTGCTCTAGAAGTAAGTTGTAGTTAGTCTGCCACTTTTGCCAATCATAATCTCGATCCAATACATATCTTTCAGACGCTTGTAGAGATGGAAAATATTCTACTGGTAGGACTTTTATTGCTTTGTACATAGCCTCTCCCTCAGCTATAAGTTCATTAAACTGAGCAAGGTATCTCTTAAAATTGTTTGAGGTTAACATAATTAGGTTTCTGCTTCTATTAATTAATTTATTTAAGGCAAATCCCACACTCAACTCTAGCAAAAATCGCAGATGCGAGCGATTAAAGTTTTATCTAATTCTCGCTATTGCGCTTCTTTGCCTAAAAAGTACGGCCCCCACTTGATATTGCACAATAGGTTCCTTAAGTTCTCGCCAAAAATCATGATAATCTTCAGCAATTGACGAACTATCCGCCAGAACCCACCCTCTGCCGATTTTCCCGAATCATCGCCTCTAACTTGGCACTCTAGGCAAATTGCCTCTCCAACTTCGCCGTCAAATGCAGCATCTTCTCGTCCAAACCCTCCTCCTCCTCCTCCTCCCAAGCCTCCGCCCCCACATACCTCTCAGGAGTTAAAACATAACACTTACCGTTTTGCTTTTTTGTTGCCTTTTGACTCCGCACAAGTGTTACAACTCTTCTGGAAAGTACATTTGCAGCAAATCTGCCCCGCCCGAACGCAACTGGCCTAACTTCTCCAGAACTTAGGTAAAAAGCACCTAAAGTATGATGCAAAACTCGGTCAAAACTCTTATTATATAAATCGATCGGGCATTAAACCGATATCCACAACCGCCAAGATTTATTGCCAAAAATTAAATCTTTCCGGCGAAAACTTGCTATTTACTGAATAAGACTTTAAGATCCAGCAATGTAAATCAAAATCTCAATGAGCAGCCCTGCAAGCACGAACCCGAAATGGGTCGCAAGTGCCAAAAAGCAGCAAAAGCTACCTTTTTTAACTCTTTCAACAGCAAAGCATTGGCAAAAAACCCAGGGATCGACGGTTGGCATCTTGGAACGAATGCTTTGCTCGCAATACTACAAATGTATCAAAACTTATCTGCCAAAATTTAGCTCCAACAGATGCCTAGCTGTAACTCTTGCTGCGTAAGGTTTCAGTTTCTAATTAGGCTGGTTTTATTGTCTTTAACTACTTGAGGATTCGATCGCATGGTTTCGATTTCTACAACTCAATCCGATGTGCTGCCTTTGTCTTCGCCAACCGTAACGGCTGCACCCCAAAGCAGTGCGGCTGCTGCAACTGGGGTATGCGTGACGGTTCACGGTCACTTTTACCAGCCACCCCGGGAAAACCCCTACCTGGACGCGATCGAACGCCAAGCCAGCGCCTCTCCAGCCCACGACTGGAACGAACGCATTGACATCGAGTGCTACCGCCCTAACGCCTTTGCCCGCATACTCAACGATCGCGGCGAAGTCGCGGGGATCGTCAACAACTACGAGTATATGAGCTTCAACATCGGGCCTACACTGATGAGCTGGCTGGAACGCTACGACGCGGAAGTCTACCAGCGGATTCTGGAGGCCGATCGCAAAAGCTGTCAGCGTCTCAACGGTCACGGCAACGCGATCGCCCAAGTCTACAATCACATCATCATGCCCCTCGCTAACGAGCGAGACAAATACACCCAAATTCGCTGGGGGATCGCTGATTTTCGCTCCCGATTCAATCGCGATCCCGAAGGAATGTGGCTCGCCGAAACCGCTGTAGACTACGCCACCCTCGAAGTTTTAGTCGCTGAAGGCATCCGCTTCATTGTCTTAGCCCCCTCCCAAGCCGAACGCTGCCGCCCGTTCATCGGGCAAAACGAACAAGGGGAACCAGCGGAAAATTCCGAATGGCACGAAGTCGGCGGCGGCCAAATCGATCCGACTCGCCCATACCGCTGCTATTTGAAACCAGAAATGCGGTTGATGGCTGACCACCAACTCTCGCCACTGAGCACGCACCATTTTGGCCGCAGGCACTTCCAAAATTCCGAAGCCCCACCTGCCAACACTCCCTACATTGATATCTTTTTCTACGATGGCCCGATCTCGCGAGATATGGGCTTCAATGACGTTCTCAGCAGCAGCCACCACTTGGCCGGGCGCTTGGGTCAAGCAGTACGGGGAGACCACCGACCGGCTCAATTAATCTGCGTGGCGACGGACGGCGAAACGTTCGGTCACCACAAACACAGTACGGAAAAATGCCTCGCTTACGCATTTACAGAAGAGTTTCCCCGCCGCGGCTGGACGGTGACGAATTTTGCTCATTATTTAAGTCAAAATCCGAGCGCTTGGGAAGTGGAACTCAAACCCGTGACGGCCTGGAGTTGCTCTCACGGGGTCGATCGCTGGCAAGATGATTGCGGCTGCGGTGGTGGCGGCGGATGGCACCTCAAATGGCGCCGCCCTCTGCGAGATACTCTCAATTGGCTGCGCGATCGACTGATTCCGATTTACGAAGAAGCGGGGCGCAAGCTGTTGTGCGATCCCTGGAAGGCCAGAGATGAATATATTGAGGTCATCCGCGATCGATCGCCCGCTAACGTTGACAGTTTCCTCGAACGCCATCAAGTGCGCCCCCTCGACGACGCCGAACAGGTGGACGCCCTGCGACTGCTGGAAATGCAGCGCCACACCCTGTTAATGTTCACTAGCTGCGGCTGGTTTTTTGAAGAAATCTCGCGGCCAGAAGGCGTGCAAATTCTGCGCTACGCGGCCCGGGCGCTGGAATTGGCAGGCGAAGTTACCGGCGTGCAGCTAGAAAAGGATTTTGTTGCTCAACTAGCCCTCGTCCCCAGCAACGTTGACTATTTCACAACCGGGGCCGAAGTTTACCGCAAACTCGTGGTGACAGCCCAAATTAGTCTCAGACAAGTGGCAGCCCACTACGCGATCAGTTCTCTGTTTGCCAAATATCCTCGCGAACAGCGAGTTTACTGCTATCAGGCCCAGCAGCAAGACTTCCAAATTCAGCGCATGGGCTCGATGACTCTGGCTGTGGGTCAATTGCAGTTAACCTCGGAAATTACGCGGGAAACAGAGATTTTTGTGTTTGCTGCGTTCCACCTCGGCGGCTGGGACTTCCACTGCTGCATTCAGCCTTTTGGCAGCCGCCGATCGTACACTATGCTCAAAGAACGGTTGTTTGGAGTTATGCAAGAAGCTTCGGCGGCCCACGCGATTCTGGAAATGGTGCGGCTGTTTGGAGATCAGTCCTTTAGCTTGCGGGATTTATTCGCTGAGGAACGCCACCGGATCGTGCAGTTGCTGAGTCAGGAAAATTTGACTCGGTTGGATCAGCTTTACACTCAGGTTTACAGGGAAAATTACGGGGTGATAATGGCGTTCCACCGAGATGAGTTGCAGGTACCCGTAGAGTTGCAGGTGGCTGCTGAGGTGGCTTTGGGACACCGCTGTTTGACGGTGGCCAAGGCCCTGGAACTTGAAACGGAGGATGTGGAACCGCTGCTGGCGGAAATTGAGGCGATCGCCACTGAAAGCGGTCATCTCCGCTGTCGGTTGAACGTTCCCGAAGTCAAGCAAATTTTGGAAAAGCTGGTTTGGCGATCGCTTGACACGCTGCTGCAAGCAGGATCGGGCGCCGAGGATCGCTCGCCTGTCAAGTTGGAAGCTGATATCCGCACGATCGAGCGTGTGATTGCGGTGGGCGATCGGCTCAGTCTGGGCTTGTGTTTGGACAAATCGCAGGAACTGTATTTCGATTCTCTGTACAGCCAAATTGTGCCTCTGTGCTTGGGCTGGCTGCAACGGCAAGCTGGCTCGGCGGGCGAAAGTGCGGTCTATCCGGTTGCCTTGGATATCGCCCGACCAGACGGCGGCTGGGAGTTGTCTTCGATCCGGCAGTTGCTGGAGTTGGGTCAAACTCTGGCCGTTGATGTTGAGTGTTGGTTGAAGCAGTTAAATCGATCGCTTGTCGATTAGCTATAAAATCAATTCCCGCCCTTGAGAATGCCCGATCGAGCTTTAAATGCCGATCGGGCCTGCGGGTTCAACCGAGAATCGATCGGCATGGATGCCTCCATGCCCATCGTGGCTGGCGATCGAAGCACCGACAGAGAACCGCCAATTTTGTTTAAGTTTTCGCTCTACTTATGTGGGAAGATAAAAAGACTGTCCCCAAAGCGTACAGGTGTTCTGCACTTGCGCGCTTTGTAGAGTTTGAAAGAAAGAACACTAAGTTTAAATTTATGAAAGTTGGCGATCGCGTTTGCATTAAAAACTCTGTTGTTGTCTACCACCATCCTGAAAATCGCAGTCAACCATTTGATATTAAGGGTATGGAAGGAGAAGTCGTGGCGATCGTTCACGAATGGCACGGCAGACCTGTAAGTGCCAATTGGCCGGTTCTAGTTCAGTTTGACAAAAAATTTAAAGCTCATTTCAAAGAAGATGAGGTTGAATTGATCTCTTCTGAAGTCTAGCTGTTTGATCCCCGACTTCTTTAAGAAGTCGGGATCTTGGGGTTCGGTTTTTTAAAGTGGGATTAAGTAATAATATTCGTAATTTATTTAATCCTTAATTTTTCGACCGTCTGCGGCTGAACCAACCTAAAATATTCCAATCTCCCTGCATTTTCTGCAATTCCTGCTGATGCTGCTTGGCTGTAGCGTAATACCACTGGCAGTGAAGTTCTAGTTCTTGACGGTACTTAATTTCGTCGTAAAACTCGCGGACAATTTGGTGTCTCTGAAAAATTTCGGCCGCGGGAGTCGGTTCTGGGGCAATGTTTTGCAACTCGTGGGGCAGCATGATTGTTTGGGGGCGAGTGTGGCTAATATTGGCTGTATTGACTTTAAGCTAGCACAATGAATCAATTTTGGATTTGGGAAGTGACTTCACGGTTGAGATTACTTAAATTCTTCCATCCAAAATCCAAAATCGAAAATTCTGTTAAAGCCATCCCCGCAGACGATAAACAATTAAGCCGATGTATTCTTTCAAAGCTTTAGTTGACTGGTTTAACTGATAGGTATCGGGCAATAAATCCAAGGCGACTGCTTGCCAATTCCTTTGGGATGCTGCCATATCCTGCTGCGTTATTTGAAAGTCTGTTGGTGCGGCAATTGCTTTTATTCCCTGACGCTGAAAAATTAACAGCGATCGAGTCATGTGCATCGCCGATGTCACTAGCAAAACCGGCCCTTTTATAGCTTTAGCATCTAAAATTTTCCGCACGTTGACGGCATTTTGATAAGTGTTGTGTGAATCGGGGTCTTGCAGAATTGCTGATGCCGGTACACCCATTGTTTCGGCAATTTCTGCCATGTCTGCGGATTCGGGAGGCCCGCCGCTTTTCCAATCTACTCTACCGCCGCTGAGAATTAACAGGGAAGCTTTGCCTTGCCGGTAAAGTCGGGAACCGTAGATTATTCGATCGCCCGCTTCCGCTAATTCTACCCAAGGACGGGGAGGTAAAGCTGCTTTGACACCGCCGCCCAAGACGATAATCGCTTCAGCTTGGGGGAGTTCGGTGGTTGGTAAGTTTTGCCATTCGAGCGATCGAACTAACGATTTTGAAACCCAACCGCTACTTCCAAGTAGTAAAATAATTAGAGCCGCAGCAATTGGCACCGCCGCCCATTTGGGACGCTTCCAAAGTGTGATTAAAGCTGCCATCATTAACAGGCAACTCAACCCCAAAGGATAAATAAACAGTGGCAGGAGTTTCGATAGAAATACGAACATTCAATTGGGAATTTGGCATTGGAAGTACGATCGCGTAGCCGAACTATTCGGTATTGGGCCGAAGGGGATTAGTAACTGTTAACTAATGATTAGTGACTAATGACAATAACTAATGACTAATGCTAGCGACGATCCTCTGGCCCGGACAACCAGCCAAACAATGTAGCAGCATCACCCCTAGAGGTTTTGCTATATTTATGCCCGTCCCTTTGCACTACTTCTTTATCGAGAATAGCATCCGAGGTTTTATCCTTGGAATTTATATTCGGGTTGAGTAGTAATTCGTTGTGCCACCAAGCGACAATTAAACCTGCTGCCACGCCACCGATTACACCAAGGCCAAGACTCAGGGGCAGCGTACATCCTACTAAGCGAAACCCAACGGTAAACAACACAAACCATATCAGCGCGGGGCTAAACCCCTTGGAGTCTCCGGTAAATTTTGGCATAAGCTGCAACTTTTTTTTGTAATAAAACAGAAAGATATTTACAATATTAGCAGACAATCAAATTGCCAAGGGCGATCGATCTATAACTACTCCCCACAAATCTCGTTTAATTGTACCTCTAAGTCTTGGGCGGTATCTACAATGTTTACAGAAATTTGCTCTAATTCTGTAAAAGGTTCAAAAGCTTCTTGCTGGGAACTCAATAGTTCTGCCGTCGCGTCCGCAATATCGCCGCGGCGCTGTTGCAGTCGTTCTCGCAATACTTCAATTGGTGCGGTGCAGTAAATGATTTGCAGGGGCAAGCCGTGGGATTGAGCGTGATTAATTGCATCCGTTCTCAAGTTTTGGCGATCGAACTTGGCATCTAAAATCACATCCCAACCTCGGTTAGCCAAAATTATCCCCAACTCTAACAATCTACCATAAGTTTGTGCCGTCATTTCATCCGAGTACAAATCTTGCCCCCCGCGTTCATTTAAAGGAATTCCGCCTAAATGTTTGCGAATCGCATCGGATCGAATATGAATTGCCCCAGTGAGGCGAGCCAAATATCGAGCTGCTGTACTCTTGCCAGAACCCGATAAACCAGACATCAAAGTTAACTTTCCCCGGCGCGGTTTTGTGTATTGCCAAGCCAGTTTATAATAATGAGCTGCTGTCTGTAAAATCTCTGCTTTTTGGGCAGTTGAAATAGTGGCATCGTCCAACATTAACGAAGTTACTTTTGCTCTAACATAAGCTTGACGGCTCATATACAGAGGTAAGAGTTGCAGTCCTTCCCAATCCCCTGTTTGTTCGATGTAAGTATTCAGAAAAGCATTACCCAAGTCTCTGCGTCCCCGCGATTCCAAATCCATTACTGTAAAAGCCACATCGTACATGACATCAACAAAGCGAAAAGGCTCATTAAATTCAATGCAGTCGAAGAGCAATATTTTCTCTTGCCATAATGCTATATTTCGCAAGTGCATATCTCCGTGGCACTCGCGAATTTTATTATTGGCAATCCGCAGGCTAAATAACTCTTGATTTTTTTCAAAAAACGCATTTGTATAATCTTTAGTTTCCTGAAATTGTGCCTGAGTCTGCGGCCCGCCGATATATTTTTGCGAAATCAGGTAATTGTTCTCTATGGCTTTGCGAATCTGGCTTACTTCGCCAAATGTGCCAATGTAGCTATTACTAATTGCCGTGCTGTGAAACTTTGCCACTTCCCGCCCTAAGTCTGCCATAATTTGCTCGGTCAACAGTCCGAGTTCCAACAAACTGAGCAACAGCGAATCTTGAGGAAACTCCCGCATTTTCAGTGCGTATTCTACAGTAACTTCAGCCGAAGTTATAGCAGGTAAGTTGCTGCCAAATTCAAACACATCCCCAATTTTAACAATTGGCAAAACTTCTAGATAAATTTCCGGTGCAGTGCGTCGGTTCAGCAGCAATTCTTCGTTGCAAAAATGCTGCCTTTTCTCCAATGTTGAATAGTCCAAAAAGCCAAAATAGACAGGTTTCTTGATTTTGTAAGTATAATCTCCTGTCAGCAAAACAAAGGAAGCGTGAGTCTGAATTAGCTGCACTGGTTCTGTCACCCCGTGCGGGTAAAACCCGGGCTGCAACATTTGCTGGATCAGAGGTGGGAGACAAGTATCGGTCATATCGATTTTAGATTTTAGGTTTGGGATTTTGGATTAAATCGATTGGGGCTGGGGGATTTAGATAAAGATAACTTAAAGAAAATAGATGTTGAGTTGAAGTAGATTTATTATAAAGTTGATAATTAGTGTAAACCAAAAATTACTGATGACAGAAAATAATCAAGATTCCCGTTCCGTGGATGTGTTTGGCGTAGGCAATGCCCTGGTAGACATCCTAGCATTGGTAGAAGATGAATTTATACTCGGTCACGGGCTGAATCGCGGCGGGATGACGCTGATGAATTCGGAAACGCAGGGGGGGATTTTGCACGATTTAGAGCACAATTCGCTGCAAATGCGATCGGGGGGTTCGGCAGCAAATACGATCATTGGTTTGGCTCAGAGCGGCGGTAAAGCGTATTATTCGGGGAAGGTTGCTAAGGATACTAACGGCGAATTTTATCGGCAAGATTTGCTGGCGGCGGGGATTGATTTTAACGTGCATCCTGCTGCTGAGTCGAAGGATCCCACTGGTACTTGTGTTGTGCTGACTACGCCGGATGCGGAACGCACGATGTGTACTAATTTGGGTGTTTCTACTACTCTGGCTGCGACTGATATTGATGTCGATCGACTGGCTCACTGCAAGTACAGTTATGTTGAGGGCTATCTTTGGGATGCTCCCGATCCGAGAAAGGCTAGCATTGAGACGATGGAACAGTCTAAGGGTCTGGGTGTGAAGGTAGCTTTTACTTTTTCGGATGGCTTTTTAGTCGATCGATTTGCTGATGATTTTCACAAGGTGGTTTCGGAATATTGCGATGTAATTTTTTGCAATGCTGATGAAGTTCGGAGCTTTTTTAAGGAGGAATCTTTGTCAGAGTGCGCTCGGAAAATGAGCGAGATTTCGGATTTGGCTTTTATCACTAATGGGGATAAAGGCTGCATGGTGGTGGAGAACAAACAGATTGTTGATGTGGCTGGATTTCCGGTAAAGGCGATCGATACTGTGGGTGCTGGAGATGCTTTTGCTGGGGGTGTTTTGTTTGGAATTACTAACGGTTTGAGTTCTACACAAGCGGCTCGCTGGGGCAATTTCTTGGCTTCTAGAGTGGTGCAGATTCATGGGCCGCGGCTTGAGGGTTCCCAGGCTCATCTTTTGAGTGAGGTGATTTCTGGTTAGGAATTGAAAGGGGCGATCGCACTTTTTGGATTAAGGGCGATCGCTCTTTTTTGAACCGCAGATGAAGGCGGATAAACGGGGATGAACGCAGATGCAGCAAGGGCGATCTCACTTTTTTGAACCCCAGATGAAAACTGACACTAAAAAGCCGATCGCTATTGCTAAAATAAAATTTAACGACAGTTTATTTCTCACCAGATTATGACTATCATTGAACAGATTTACGCGATCGTCAAAACCCTTCCCGAAAACCAAGCTAGCGAAATTCTCACTTTCGCTGAGTTTATTCGTGCCAAGTACCTGAATGCGAACCCATCCACCGACACAGTAGATTCTTTAACTCCTTGGACAGAATTGGTTTATTCCCTAGCTGGAACATGGGCAGAAGACTTTCCTACTCTGGAAGAGATTCGTGCCGAGTCGGGGGAAGACATCTTGCGGGAGAGCTTCTAGATGTACATTTTGGATACAAATACATTAATTTACTATTTCAAAGGACAAGGACAAGTTGCCCAAAACCTTGCCAATGTATCTCCTCAAGAAATTGGCATTTCCGCGATCGTCCTATTTGAATTGCAAGTGGGTATTGCTAAATCTACTTCGCCTGCAAAACGTACCCAACAACTTCAGCAACTTTTGAGCCGAGTTAACCTTGTTCCTTTCGATCGCGATTCTGCTCTTGCGGCTGCCACAATCCGCGCTCAATTGGAGCAACAAGGTACTCCGATCGGCCCAATTGATGTTTTGATTGCAGGGACAGCCGCTTCGCTTCAAGCAACTCTCGTTACCCACAATGTTAAGGAGTTTTCGAGAGTTTCTGGACTTGCGATCGCAGACTGGTATTGAATGTGTGGCATCAAGTGCGGCTTGTCTTTGGTCAATGGTTTGAGACAGTAAATTTAGCCTAACAGAAGGGCGATCGCACTTTTTGTCGTAAGGGCGATCACACTTCTTAATATTGCTGTGACGCAACAATTGGGCGAATTTCCTACAGCATTCCTATCTGGGTGATTGGGTCGTTCAATGGTATACTGAACGAGGAACTTTTCACAATATCTGGCGGTGTGTTGATGACGGCACCAAAGATATTTGTATAGACACCAAAAAATTCACTGGTTTCTGTGTATTGAATAATGGTGTCAGCAATACCATCTTGATTCACCTCAGTAGGGGTGAAGGTGAAAATGTCTATGGGTACGCCTCCATTGATGCCAATTATATCGCCCTCGCTACCATTGAAGTCAATTAACCAATCAGCAGTAGCAGGATTAGTTTCTTCTGTACCTGTGTCTGTTCTCAAAATAAAGATATCGCTTCCACCTCCACCAGTCAAGCGATCGATTCCTCTTTCACCGATTAGGATATCTTCTCCATCATCGCCAAATATCTGATCGTTGCCTTTTCCTCCCCTCACTAAATCATCAGCAACACCTCCTGAGACGAAATAATTACCTTTATTGCCAGCGAGAATGTCGTTAGCATCCTCTCCTAAAATGCGATCGTCACCTTTTCCTCCCAGCAAGTAATCGCCACCAGCAGCACCTTCAAGAATGTCAGCACCCTCCGCAGCTAATACTACATCTGTCGCAGGTGAACCGATTATGTTATGTTATCGTTACTTTCAGTTCCCAGTATCCCTCCGGGATATTGATCCATTACTGCTTCAGTAATCTGAAAAGTTGAATTTGGCTCGGCTGAGGCTTTTAAGTTTTGGGCAATTCGTTGCTGAGAAAGACCGCTAGGCAGACCCGTGAATTTAATGTACAGACCATCTAAAAAGCCTTTACTATAATTGGCAAGTCTTGTATTATAGTCATCGATAGTATTTTGAATTTTGTCTTTTATTTGCCCGGGTAACTCTTTTATTGCATTAGTCGCTCCTTCTATTTGTACAATCACCCCTTCTGCTGCTTCTTCCAAAATAGATACTGGTTTAATTTTACCAATCAACTGAGCCTCAGAAAATCGTTGTTCAGGGGTATTAAATCTCCCTAGGGTTGTTTGACCGCTATCAGCCGAAAATCCCACTAATTGCAGCCTATAGTCTGTTCCTTGAAAGTTGAACTTTTGTTTGGCAATACCATCAGAAAAGCGAAGAATATCTCCATCTTTAACTGGATCGCCAGTTGCGTTTAATGTAGAAGTCAAGTTAAATGAGAAATTAAAAGTCTGGGTGCTAGGCACAGGATTAGTGAGAGACAGCGTAACATTGAGAGGAAAATCACCTTCAGGTTCCGAACCGAAAACAGTAATTCCATTGCGATAATTCAAATTGCCAAGATTAAAACTAATATCAGTGGCGGTAGTAAATTCACTCTCGTCAAACTGCACATAGCTTTCTTCATCGCCTTCGCTGGGAGTCCCTAAAATTTTCCGATTCCCATCGCTACCAAAAATGCCAGAAGTTGATCCGGCAAAAAGAACTCTTAAGGTATCAACGTCGATTCTACCGCTTTCTCCTGAATTTAACCTATCCAGGTCTAAAACTTTTCCATCAGGCTGAGGGAAAACAGTTCCTTTAATTAGGTTTGTGTATAATTCATTTGCGTAACCGTGATTGTCAACAAAAGTTGATTGTCCTGGCTGAAGTTGATTATTCCAGTTAATAAATACATCAAAGTCCCCTATAGCCTCATCATGTCCGAGATTTCTGCTTGTATGAATGGCAACTACTTTCTTAGCATCATCTGGGTCTAAGCGATCGCTTGGAGGAACTGGCTCCCGCTCTGGAACTTCGACAGGTAAAGAAGTACCTGGCAACGGGCCTGGCACTAACACTGTTGTAAAATTCCCTGTTTTCCTAGTTTCAAAATTAGGCCCTGCTGGGTCTAAACCAGTGATGCGATTTAGTTCGTTGCCTGTGAGTTCTTTATATTTAGCACCAGCAAAACCTGATACATGAGCGCCTAAACTGTGACCCATAAGCTCTATTTTGTTTGGGTCAAGATTCCGTGCTTTTAAATACTGAGCGAGTTGCTCTCCCACTTCTCTCGTGTTAGTAGCTGCTTCATTATAAAAGTTTAAACCCAGTGGAGGTTTAGCACCGTCTTCCCAATCTACGAGAATGATATTAGCATTAGGTTCTCTTTCTCGAAGAGCCTTAGCCCTTTCTGACATCCATTCTTCAGGTGTAAATTGATTGTTTCCATTACCACCCGTGCTAAATTGATTACCACCCTGGTTCTGAAATCCATGAATGATTACATATGTATTGTTATTAGGATTTGTTCCATATTGCTCATCACGCTCGAAGAGTTTCCCAACTGGGTTAGCAGAAATTAATGCGGAAGCATCTGCTCCCAGTCTGCTAGGAGTAGATTTAATTATTCTATCCTGACCCCATATATTGAAATTCACATTAACCATAATCCCATCTCCTCAAAAATATAGTTACGTCAAATCCAGCAAAGCCCGCCTTGCAAGCCTTCCTAAATATCTATCAGGGCCTTCATCTGCTTTTTATGCAGTTCGCCCAGTTTTTGTAATAAAACTTTACATTGCTTCCAACAGCAGATAAGCTGTATCCCCGATCGCCCGCCAGATGCACCGTCAAACGTAGCTGACAGCCAAACACATCATTTCACAATACTCCACAATCCTGAATCTGTATCGGCTAAACAGCTCACCATTTGGCTCAACAAAAAAGGCTCATTTAGCTCATTTATCTCATTTGGCTCACTTCTTAGCTCACCAAATCGTGTAACATTCCTTACTAAGGCAGAGTTTCCGTAGAGGACTACCAATGGCAGGCTTGCTCAGAGCATCTGAAGAAGGGCTAAAAATCGTTGACATGGTAAGGCGCAATCTCGGATGGAATAAAACTCAGGATACCTGGTGCAAAGCGGCTCTAACTTCAAAAGCCACTTTAAGGAGGTTTTGGGCGCAAAACGGAATTCGACGCGAAACATTTAAGTAAGTCGGCGGGAAAGTTTATAACTATGTAACAAAAGATTAAGTAACCAGCTCGGAGCTAAATTTAATCCGTT
>NZ_JAUBQQ010000130.1:0-5080 GCF_036701335.1 Microcoleus sp. Pol12B5
AAACCGACTCTGCCTCTACCTTGTCGCTCGGAGTAGTAATGTCATCCAACGTTCCTGGTTTGCCGTGAGGCAAAATTGGCTGCTGTACAACAGGTCTCCACCCGATCGCGTCCCTAAATTTCTGCTGAAGCTGTAGCGAGTGATAATCGACATCCGCTTGCGCTTCCATCTGAAGCTTTTTAAGTCTTGCACCGGCATAAATTTCGGCAGAAGCTTCGTGTTCCTTTAGTTGAATCCCGTTAAAAACGCCTTGTTTCTGCCAGAACATTTTTTGTTCTCTTTCATCAGTTCCAGCAAGGTGCATAGCAGCACCAAACCCTACGCAACCAACCAAGCCACCAAACAACCGAATCAAACCCGAACCGCCCTCAGTTTTAACAATTTTGCTATCAGCGGGAACGATCCAGTGGGGTTGGGTGCGCTTGCCTAGCTTGGTGCGAATTGTAAGTTGAGTATCAACTGGCAGATTAGCGCCAGCAAGTGTCAATCCACAAGCGCCGGCCAATAAAGCAAGAGAAATTTTAAGCCTGCTGGACATGACGACCTCCTAGCACCCATACTGCCAAAATTGCGACCATTACAAGCCCTAAAACGATCGAACCGCCGTACATAGTCAGAAAGTCGGCAACCGCGCCTATAATCGCTAAAATCGCGTCCCACTCACCAGCGGCTGAGCCGATCGTGATAGCAACTGCCGCCGCTTGGTATCCAGGGCGCTCCTCGTCTGTCCCAAATATTGCTTCACGACCGACTATGCCGATCGCAATTACCCGAAGCGCAAAACTGCCAAACGAAAGCCAGGGCAACATTCTAAAAATCAATACTGCTGTAGCTGTCCCGCTAGCCAATAAACCAAAGTGAGCTATCTTGTAAGCAGATTGTGAAAAGGCGATCCGTTTCTGGCCTTGCTCGGCAGTCATTGCTTGCGGCTTTGGCTGTTGAGCTTCCCAGGATTCGTAAGCGGCATATCCCTCTAAAACTCCGTCCATATTTCCTCCTTAAATTTTGAACCACGACGACACAGACTTAGAAATTGACTGAAACAACCCACCACCACCTAGAGATTTTTTACCCCCAACACTTGTAGATTCTCCGCGCCAGTACGCTTCCTGTTGTTGGCGGGCTACCGCTTCTTGATTTTTGGCATCGGCGCTGGCTTGAAGTTGCGATCGAAATGACCCTGCTTGAACCTTGAAACCTTGCTGCAAAAAACCAACTTCGATTCCATACCGGGCAGAAATCAACTCAATTTCTCCGCCAGCTTTGACTTGAGCCAACCCCATATCAGCGGTAAATTGCGCCTCGGTCTTGAGCACGTTTAACCGTGCTTTTTCCATGCGGTACAAAACAGCCGCCTTGTACTTGGCTCCTTCTTCAATACCGCTAGCAACATAGTCTGTAATTTCTTCGTCAGTCTTTAACCCGTATTTCAAAAGCTCAAGAGCCAACTCTTCAAGCTTTTTCATGCAATCCATAATCTTTTTTTGATTTTGGACGTAAATCTTAGATCGACGCGCTTGCTCTTGAGCTTTTTTGGCATCTAAAGAACTTTGATGGACTTGTTTGTCGGTGCAGTTGGCGACACTGCTGAAGCCTCTATCTCCTAAGTTTTTGACGAGGGCTGGGGTCATTGGGTTGTGTTGTATCACTCGTGAAAGCATTTTGCTCCTTTGGGTTGAATTTACAGAGAGCCAGCGGTTTTCTTGCTGTTACCGCTGGTTTTTGATTCTTCTCTTCTTACTTGAAAAAATCCAAAAACTTAGCCAGCCCTCCCTTTTCTTCTTGTTCCTCAGTTGCTTCGACATCAATTGCCTCGCCATCTTTCGACAAATCTTTGCGCTGAGGATCTGGCTTGGGAGTAGAGCCTATAACGTTTCCCTGAACCTGAATGAAATCTCCCTCAATCTTCTCGGTATAGTTCCCACCCTCGGTGTTAATAATACGGGTTCCAGGTTTGCCGTCCTCGAAATATTGACCGTTAATGATTCGTGGCATTAGATTAAACTCCTATTTGTTGAACTGATTAACACATTCCAGACATTTGATAAGCTATTTCACTTTGCCAACCTGACGGCGGACAGAATAAACTTTGTAACCACTTGAGCATTTGCTTTCTCCTGACTAAATTTTGGTCAGCATTGACCATAAAAACTAGACTTATACGCTCTCGGTCACAGAGGTTGATGATTTGCTGTGCAAGTCTTTGAGTATCTGAGTCAAATCGGATTGAGTCGCTGTTGCAGCCGATCGAGCATTTGCAATTGTTTCCTCGCTCTTTGAGTAGCTTTTGCAAGGATTCTCCAACTCCCCCAATAAGTTATTATCCTGTGACAAGAAACTTGCTCGATCGGCGGCTTGAATACTCAAATCAGCTTGATTAACTCCAGCAAAAGCCTGTTGAACTGCCATGTATGCGTCTACAGCACCTTGCTCGTTAGCAAGCCCTAGCAAAAGTCCTCGGTCTTGACCGCTGGCATATTCTGCTTGCACGGCGGCTTGAAACAGGTTGCCCGCTTGTGCGTTTTTGGCTTGTCGAGATTGAGATAGTTTGGTGTGTGTTTGGGCTGCGATCGACGGTGCGGAGTTTTGAGTTTGCACCATTTGCTCCTGTGGCTCCTGCTGCAGTTGTTCTGGTTCTAGTTGACCTGGAAGTTGTGGGCGAGCGATCGGCTGTTCTTCAATTTTTTTAAGCTGAGCAATCTGTTCGGGTGTCAAGTGAGTATCGTGGTTGATTTTTAGCCCGCCCTTTTTAGCCCGCCCCATGAGTTCCTGTATTGGCGTGTTCCATATTTTCGACAATTCGCCTAATTTCATAAAAATCCTCAAGTTCTTTCCAAAATTGTTGGTGATTGTAGGAATCTTGATGACTCGCTACGTGTTCTTCTAGTTCGGCGTAGGTTGGTTTTGGGAGGCACGACATATACCTCTTGATTTTTTTGAGCACCCATTGTTGATGGGCATTCCAGGGTCGTCTAGGAGCCCAGAGATATTCCCCTGTTTCTGGATCTATCAGGTAATCGTCAAGGGTAAAGGCAAGTATTTTGTCCCATTCCGCCACCGTGACCCACGATCGTTTTAACTGGACTTTACAGAAATCTCGCCGCCCCCATTCGGGATTGACTGAACGAAGTGCGAGGGCTTTAACCTGCCTCGCTGTGCGGACTTCAGAGACTGCGATGAACATTGTTCTTGGGCTTGTCGGTAATGTTCAGCGACCGATGTTCAGTCGCTAAATCAAAAAAAATTAACATCCGTCTCCGCGATCGGGTGTAGATTTGTCTGGAGCGGGCGTGACACAAATTGCGTCAGCGTAACCATAAGCACGAGCATTTCGATGAACTCGATCGGCTGCATCTTGAGGATTGTGACCAAGGGCTTCGATTGTCACATTGGGATTGTTAGCACGATGAACGACAACCAAGTGTTTTTGTGGAAACGGTTGTGACAAGCGTTGTTGAATAAGAATCTGGTGCAATAGCATTAAATTTTCTCCTTCTTTTAAACCAACAATAAACCCCTCGCTTGGAGGGGTCAACGATAAAAAATCGATAGTTTAAAATTGTTGATTTCAGAATCCGTAATCTCTTTCCCAATCACGCTTTAGGGTCGCAGCCCTAATCCGTGCCTGCCGGGAAAATTTCTGCTTTTCCTTCCATTTTTGGATCGTGCTAACTTCCCAGCCGAAACAAATTGCAAATTTTTCGAGGCTCCAGTTGTAGCGGTTTTGAGCCTTAAAAAGCAGTTCTATCGGGTCAAACTCCTCTGGTTCGACAATTGGAGGGGCTAAACCTTCCGATCTGTGCGAATTGCCTGATATATTAGACATATCGTTCTATTCCTGTGTTGATGAGTGTTAGCCTGGGATGCGATCGGCCCCGAGTGTTTGCTGCACTGTGGGGCATTTCAATTTTTACAAGTGAGCATCAAACGGTTTGGTGAGTTCTGCCAACAAAGCGAGTCGGGGTTTAGCATCGTCGATATGCCGAAAATCTGCACACACCAACGTCAACAAGTCCTTAAAATACGCTTGACCCAATTCATCTTCGGTAATAATTACAGAATCGGGAATCCCTCTAAACCACAATTGCAGCTTGTTTTGGGTAGTCAGACGAAACGAAACAATTTCATCGGTATCAATTCCCAAGTAAGGAATTTCACTTTTAAACCCAATATCAAACTGATTATTCATTGGAAATCTAATCTTCATCAACCACCTCCATAACTTTTAGTTTCCTCTCTGTCAAGCCCAGCGACTCCTCAACCTGTTGCACGAATTCCAGCAGTTGAACGTCCCCCATGTCCAGAATTTCTTGACGCTTTGCTTTGAAGCTCTTACTGTCGCCGTAAAAAAACTCTTGCAATAATTGGCAAATTTCAATTTTCTGCTGGCGTCGGCGATCAACAAACAAGGGATTAACTCGCACCAGCGGAGCCACGTTGGCGTTGTTCCTCGACAAAATCAAACTATTTATTAAGGCTTGATGCCCTCCAGCTTCTAGGTTTTTGGCTGCCCGGTAAATGGGAACTAGTTCGCAAATATCTAGATTGGTGGCATCAAAGAAAACGCCGTCTTCAAATGGGTCTGCTGGAAAAAACACGCGCTTGAAGTTGGTGGCGTAGTGTTCGGTGTCCATTTTGCGCTGATAATTTTCAATTTCGTCTGTCATCAGTCCTCCTGTTGCTTTCTCCGCTGCTGTTCGCGCTTGTTGTGGCACGGAACGCACACACACTGCACCTCTAAATGATTAATGGCGGCGTATCCGAGATAGTGGTCATATTCGTGTAACCTGTTGTGTCCAATGTGCCCGCAGTCGGTGCAGGGCACGGTTTGAGCGTGAGGTAAATTGCCTTTGCGAACTTCCCGGTTAACTCGGTTGCGGGCTTGCTGTTTGTCGCCGTCCCTGGGAGGGTGCACGGCAAAACCGCGAGGTTTTTGTTCTTCGGGCGGGACGGGTTTGTATCGAGCACGGTCTTTAGCTTGCTGACAATTTCGACAACAATTAGTTCGGCTGTCAACACTACCCCAGTCGCGATTGAATAAATCGAGCCGCTTAAAGTTGCGACAACGCCAACACCATTT